>DAOVKD010000025.1 GCA_030631975.1 Candidatus Woesearchaeota archaeon | reverse complement strand
TACTTTAGTGACTAGATCTCTTTTTTTAGCAAGTTTAAATGCTAGTCCAACGCTAACATCTGATTCATAGGCTGCACAAATCTCAAAAAATGCTTGAGGAAATGTATTGCTATATGATGGCTTATCTGCTTCACTAGCGGATATTGCAACACAATTTCTTTTACCCGTCCTTTTGGCAAATCCCCCGCCGTAGCACTGTGCATAAAATAATACCCCTATTCTAGGATCAATATCCTGTAAATATTCTTCTAAATCTAATTCAGTTATATCTTCCCAAGGTGTTTCAATCGTAGAAAGTTCTTCTTTTTTGTTTCCATCATTCTGGATTATGACCCTATTACCATGGCCAGTCACGTACAAAAACAGAACATCATCTTGGCAGATTTCCCTTGATAGAAATTGAAGTATCATAGATAAAGACTCTTTACTTGCAACATCAACAACAGGATAATGAGGTGACTTTTTCCCTGTTCCATCAAATATGAAGATATCCTCAACTCTGTATTTGTTTAACAAAGCTGTTTTATATGCTAATGAAAGATTCTCTTCATATATTGGTTTAAAGCCCCCGCTAAACAATACAGCATAGTTAGTTGGCCCTTTTTTATAATTTGGAGTTCTATCTTTTAGTATTTGCTCCAATGTTTTTGGATGAGGTGATGTCATAACTATTGGGTAACAAAATCACTTTATAAATATTTCTATCTGTTCTATAGGGGAAGTAAAAGAGTAATGTAAAACAATCATTTCTCTTCCGGAATAATAACCCATGCAATTATGTAAGCCAAAACTCCTGCTCCTCCCATTAGGGTAAATATAACCCATAATAATCTTATTAATATAGGGTCAACTCCGAAATACTCTCCAATACCCCCGCAAACGCCTGCTATCACCTTGTTCTTCTTGCTCCTAAACAATTTTTTTCCTTTAAACCTTTTTGTGTTCATTGTTTTTTCACCTTTTGCTTTTGAAAATATAAAATAGAGCAAAGCTCCTATTAAATTAAAAAATATTATTATAATGATCCAAAAAACTTTTTGGGCTGTGCTTGATCTTGAAGTAAGGCAGTCAATTATTGCCCATAACCAAAAAATAAATAGTAAAAAGATAAATAAAAATACAAAAATCATTATCACTAAAGGGAAAAGCCAGAATCCGCATCCTGTTCCGCATACCATTTTACAGCTTAATATAAGGTTTTAATTTGATTTTTAAGGCTTCCTCTATATTGGCTTCATCTTCGGATATTGTGTAAACAAGCTTCTTTTTGTTTTTCTCATATTGCTTTATCTTCCATCTTATCAGTTTCTTGTAGCCTTTAATTTTATCAAATTTAAAGTGCTCTATGTACAGATCAAGCTTTGGAATAAAAAAAGTTGCCTTGAAATCGTCCTTGTCAGCCCATGTAACAGCTATGTTGTACTGGAACATCAAATTGTTGTCAAAAATAAAATTAGCAATCATTTTCTCTGCCTTGTTCCTTACGTAATGCCCTGTTTTTATCTTGAACTTCATGCCAGTATCAAGGACTTTTGAATGCTTTGCTCTTATTCCCTTTTCTGCCCTTATATCGTCAAAAAGCTCTATGCCTTCCTTGTTTTCATAGTTTTTTTGCAGCTCAAATACATTGTCGAATGAAAGCATTGCCTCTTTTACAATGCCCATTAAAAATTCCATATGCCCTTTTTTATACCATGCGTCTGCATTGCGCCTGTCTAATTCGGTTGTTTTTGTAAAGCAGTTCTGGGCCAGTTTAAGCAGATTTTCCTTTTCATCAATTTTCTTAAAAAATTCAATTGTTTTTTCATTAACATCAAAGTCTGACTCCATTCTTATTTTATAAGCCCATTCTTCATAATCTCCCTTAACAAGCTGTTTTGCCCTGTAGTAGCAGTTTCCCTTGCTCATTAATGCTTTTACCCTATTCGCATCCTCAATGTTTTCTATTTTTAGTGCATTGTCAAAATATTTTATTGATTCATCAAGTTTGTTCAGGAAAGAATAGGATGCGGCAATATTATAAAAAATCTTAAAAAAGAATTCAGCTGGTTTCTTAAACACCATCTCTTTTTCGTCAAAGGGATAGATTTCTAAGGCCTTGTTATATTCGTCTATAGCAGTCTTGTATTGCTTTAAATGCGCTAACCTGTCAGCTTCTTTTTTTACCTGCTCAGCTTTCTGCATCTGCTCATTTTCCCTGTAGCTTTCAAGCTTATTTTGTTCAATAATTTCCTCTGCTTTTCTCTGCCTTCTTTTTTCCAGAGCTTCTCTTATCTTCTTTATTACCATTTTATAGTGCGCTCATCACAGAAATATTTAAACTTTGCTTTTTGAGGTTTTTGAATCAGTATAAGATAAGGAAGAAGTAAACATTACTAACTTATACATAATTTTCCTTGCCTATAATAGGTTGGGCTTCTACAAGAGTTTTTTTATTCAATACCTTACTGGCATTTAGAATTTCGACACCTAGGAGTTTCCCTTTATTATCAAAGTCAAGCATTATGTTCTCATTCAATTCAATAGTATTTTTGGCTTGACCTTTTTTTATAGGGTATTCCAGGTAAATGTATGCTGCATCCGCTTCTTTATCGTATTCAAGTTTCATAGTTTATATAAACATGCCGCATTCAACTTGGAAGTGTATTTAATCAAAATGTTTTATCAAGATTTAATTTAAATTATTGCACTGCTTCTAATTTTTGTCTTTTTATTTCTCTTTTAGAAGCGACATCAGTTGTATGATCATACAAATTTATCAAGCCTTTCACAACTTCATTATTTATATTTAACTTATAAAGCTGAATATTCCCAAACTTTCTTGTTTTAGTTATTATTTTGTTTTTTAACAACTCATCCATCATTCTATAGAAAGTAGCTCTTCCAATTCCTGCCTGCTTTGCTATATCTGAAATGGAATATTCTAATTCTCTTCCGGTTATTAACATATCCAAAACCCTTATTTTTGGATTGTCTCCTAAAAACCTTACAAACAATGTTTTCTCTTCCATAAACAGGCATTAAATAATAGTTATATTTAAATGTTTTGTTTTGAAACACTGCTGTATCAATATGATACACAATATTAATAAATAAGTTTAGAATAAATTCAAGAATGGACAAAATATCAATCCAAAAATTCTTTATCAGGAAGCTAAAAGATTTTTCTCCGCCTAAATGGGGAGCTAGCCATACAGAAGAAAGAAACTTATTCAAGGGTCTCCCAAAACACCTCGTTGGAAGAAAAGAAACCAAAGATGCCTTAGGGGAATTGTATAAAATAGGTTTTATTGGCAGGTACAAAAAAACACATGAAATCCATGTTTCTCTTAATATTAACATGAAAAAAGAGATTGAAAGGTTTTTAAGTAATTAAAATCCGAAAGGTTTATTTATCAATTGGATTAACTGCATCTTAGAGGGGTGATAGAGTCATTTGCAGCAGTAATAATGGTCAAAATGAAGAAGAAAAAAACCCCAAAAAATTCTAACAAAAAGCATAAAAAGGCAAAAGAAAGAAAAGAAAACATAATAATTCTTGGTAGTTTCATTGTGTTTATTGCGGCGGCAGCATATTTATTTTATTTTGTAAATATATCCTATTCCAATGAAGATGCAGCAGCTGTTGTAAATGGAGAAAAAATAACAATAGAGGAGTTAAACTGGTGGTATGCTATATCTGTCTCTCCTGAGTACAGGGATGTTGCCACAAAGCAGGATTTTTTAATGTTATCCTTAATTCCTCAGAAAGTTCTAATGCAGGAAGCTGAAAAAGAGAACATAAAAGCATCTGAAGAAGAGATTGAACAGCTTTTGGGGATTTTTATAATAGAGAATGGATTGACTTTGGATGAGTTTGAAAAGAATTTAGAGTCCAGCGGCCTTACAATTAATGATGTAAAAAAATCATTTAAAACCAGGGCCGTTATATTGAACCTTTTGGAGAATGCAAACATTGATTTTATTGAAGAAGAAGGTAAAAATTTGTTTTTTGATGAAAATGATGATGCTTTCCAGGGATATATAGATACTTTAATTGGCAATTCCGACATTGAAATATTTCCGGAGAATATTGAAAAACTTGTATTAAGAAGCTTTGAAGAAACTAGTGATGAAATCTGCAGTGAAGAGAAGCCGGTTATAAGGCTGTATACAACAAGCTCATGCCAGATATGCAGGGAAAGCGGAAGAGTGTTTCAGGATTTGGTTATTAATTTTATCATAAATGGAAGCATAGAAGCGCGGCATTGGAGCCTTGACACTGGCGATAATTTATTAACGTTAAAAAAAGAAAACGGGGTTCCTAAAGAAGAGGTGGCATTATTCAAGAAATACAGCCCAAATAACCTTGTTCCCGTTGTTGTCTTAGGCTGCAAATACAAGCGTGTTGGAAAATTTGGTATTGAAGAGCAGGATGAGTTTAAGGCTATACTAAAAACATTGACAGGTGGATAAATGTTAACAGAAAAAGAAAAACTGGAAGAGGAATTAAAGCTCCTAAGAGAAAGCCTTGAGCTGAATGTCATAACAAAAGAGGAATTTGAGAGCGTAAAGCAAAGAATTGAGGCAAAATTAAATAAGCCGGATACTTTAGAGCAGAAAAAGGAGGAAACAAAGGTTGAGGAAGAGGTTAAAGAAGAGCCAAAGCCTGAGGATAAAAAGGAAGAAGAAAAAATAGAAATTGAGGGAGTTGAGTTAAAAACTGCGGAGGAGAAAGAGCAAATAAAAGAAGAGCCAGTTAAAGAAGAAGTCAAGCGCGGGGAAGAAGAATCAGCAAAAAAAACAGAAGCAGGGGAGCAAAAAAAAATAGAAGAAGTTAAGGAAGAGGCTGAAGAAAAAGCAACAGAAGAAAAACCTGCAGAAGAGGCTGAAGAAGAAAAACCACCGGAAAGTATCTTTGAGGAAGAAAAGAAAACTAATAAAAAAATATTTGCTTATATTGCAATTATTCTAATTTTAGGTTTTGTCTCAGGGTATTTCTTTTTTTCAGGAAATTCAGATAGCACAGGCGACTCTGTTAATAGACCAATTAACAAGGATTTAGGCTTGATAGCCTGCAGTTCTGATGATGATTGTGTTAAGGAAGGATGTATAGGGATATGCAACAATCCTGGGGAGGAAAATGCAGAATGTGAATATATTAAGGATGTGGAAGTTAAGTTAGTGGTTTTAAACGATAAAAACTGCTTTAACTGCGACACTGGAAGGATTTTATCAATACTTAATGCTTTTTTTCCCAATATTGAGATGGAAAATGTAGATTTTGAGGCAGAAGAAGGCAGAGAATTTGCTGAAAACTTTGATATAACTGCTTTGCCTGCTTATATGTTTAATTCAAGCTTATCAGAAACTCATAATTATTATAAACTCTTTAATGCTTTTGATAAGGTTGACAGCGGCTATGTAATGAAGAACACTGTAGCAAATTCAAATTATTACATAGAAAGAGAAGAAACTCCAAACAAGCTTGATTTATTTGTTAAGCAAGATCAAACTGCAAGCGCAAAAGCAGAAGAAAACCTGCAGGAATTTTTAGAGGCATTTAATGGAAAAGTTAATTTTGAAACGCACAATGCAGATGCCCAGATTGTCAGGGAACTTGGAATAAACACCTTCCCAGCATTTTTAGTCAATAATAAAATTAAGTTTGGCGGTGTTCAAAGCGCAGACAAGGTAAAGGATAATTTCTGCAGAATGAACGAATTGGATGAATGCAGTCTGGAGCTGGCTAAGAGTTTGGTTTGACAATTATAAAAAATTTAATTTCCCCTCATATGATAATTATGCTTCTTTTCATAACCAATAGTTGAATTCGGCTTTGAACCATAATCATGCCCGGGATAAACTTTAATGCGATCATCCAGTTTTTTTAATTTCTTTAAGCTTTCTGCCATTATTCTTGCATCTCCTCCTGGCAAATCAACCCTGCCAATGCTCTCAACAAATAATGTATCTCCTGTTATTATCTTGTTATTAAGTAGATAGCAAACACTTCCAGGAGTGTGGCCAGGAGTATGGATAACCTTAACTTTTATCCTGCCAATGCTTATTTCATCATTGTCTTTTATGGTTTTAATTTTATTGATTTCCCGCTTTTTGATTTCATTCAGCTCTTTTTCATGGATATAAACTATTGCATTTGCAGCATCTGCTATTGCCTTAACCCCATTGGCATGGTCTGGATGCGCATGTGTTAAAAAAATTGCTTTAATATTCAAATCATGCCTCTTTGCAACCTCTAGAATCTTGCCTGTTTCCCAGCCTGGATCAACAACTGCAGCATCCTTGCTTCCCTCATCTCCTATTATATAACAAAAATTCTGCATAAGTCCCACTAAAATCTGCTCGAAGATCATTTTTCAGTTTTTGCTTATCTTTTCCAGAATTTCTTTTTTTCTCTTTTTGAATTTAGACGGCAAAATCTTAAAATATTTGTATTCTTTAAAATTTTTAATTAATAAAATCAGGCTGCCTGCCAACTCTTCCCGGTTGTTTTGCTTAAGTATTTTTTTGTATCGCTTAAAATCCATTTCGCAGCTTAACAACAGGCTCATAATGTCTATTCTGTCTTTTTCCCCTTTTTCACTATACCTTCTGTCCAACTCTGCACCCTGCTTTAATATAAGCAATTCTTCTGGTTTTGTAACTTTAAAGCCTTCTATTATTTGCGACTCTATTTTTTCCAAAGGCAAAATTAATTTTGAATAAAAAGGAACATAAATATCAATGTCAATTTCACTTATTTTTATTTCGTACTTTCTCAAGTTATTGTTTTTCCTTAACTCATATTGGGCCTTTATTTTTTGCAGCTCGCTTATATCCAAAATTATGTCAACATCTTTTGATTTTTGCGCTCTTGCCAGGAGATAAACAGCCCACCCACCCATCAGTACAAAATTAAATTTTCCTTTAAGCTTCTGCAAAACTTTCCAGCTTTTTTCTGTTATTAAGTCGTGCCAGTATTCCATTTTTACTCAAATAATTTTTTTTCTAGCGCATTAATAAAATCATTTGCATACCACTCCTTTATGTTCCAGAGGTCAACAAATATCTGGGCAACAGGCATTTTCCTGCCTTCAAAATCCTTGCTAAGCGCAAAAAGGTTAGGATTACCGCTTTTAGCGGGAAACCTTCCTATTAATTCTTTTAAATCTTCATCAGCACAGTAAACATATACCTCTGAATAATCTGCAGGCGCATCCTTAAATTTGAACTTATATGCAGTATAAGCGCCAAATACTATGCTTGGGGGCATCCTTTTCTCAATTTCAGCTGCAGTGCCTTTGTATTCAACGCGTGTTTTATAGATAATATCTTTATTCAGATTCCTTATGCTTGCCCAATAATACAATAT
>DAOVKD010000144.1 GCA_030631975.1 Candidatus Woesearchaeota archaeon | reverse complement strand
GGAACTTCTTGGGGAGGTTGATCCTTCAATCTCAGCAGCAATGGAAGCTTTAGGTGAGGAGTTTGAAAATTACTTAAGAGAAGCTGGAGAAGATATTGATAAAAAAGAAGAAAAGCCAAAACAAGAATCTATATTTGACCCCTTTGTATCCGTATTTAGAGGATTTAAAGAAATAGGAACATCATTTACAGGAACAAAAAGCATTGCATCTGATAAACCCCAATTATCTAAAATTCAAAAAGAGAATGAAATTGGGGAAGCAAGTGGTCAAGCTACAGCAACCATGTGGCTGATTTATAAGAATTTCAGAAAGGGTCATAGCATGATAGCCTGGTAATTAATATGGTCACAAGATTAAATGAAATAAAAAAACTATCTCCTGAAGAAAGGATTAAAAAACTAAGAGATGTTGAAGAAAAAAACAAAAAAGAGATTGAGGAAGCAGAAAAACTTATCAAAGATTCTATCAGAGAAATTAATGTTAAAGAAGAAATAAAGGATTTGCCTATTCCTCAAATCAAGGCAGTTGATATAGAAAGCCTGTTTGCACCAGAGGAGAAAGAAGTTTTTGCAGCAAAAAGATATAAGAATTTTAGGCATGTTGAAGAAGAAACAACTGAAATGCCTTTAGAAGAAACAGTTGAGCAGGAAAAACCAGAGATAACAGAAGAAGAGTTAGAGGCACAAAGACAATACCAGATATTAGATCTGAGAAGAGAGCCAACAGAAAATGTTGTACAGGAGATTGAAAATATATACCGACAGGTTAGAGAAACAGGCATAGTTACAGGAGAGCAGATGACAAGGGCTTATGTTGCAAATGTTATTGCAGAGGAAAGACAGAGAGAGATTGAAAGAGGCACTTATAGAAGGATAAGTGAAGAAATATCTAATCAACTTGGCATAACAAAACAAATATTTAACTCTATACAGGAGAAATATAAACTAAGGTAAAAATGATTTATGGATATAATAGCCCGATGGATAGGACATATATATCAGAGTTTGGCGAAAAAAAAGAAAAAGTGCTTGGTGTAAAGGATATAGGATTAACAATGGCAATGGGCATTGGAGCTAGAAATATCCCAGAAATTACAAGCAAAATAAGAGCAGGAGCAGGCAACCTTGAGATTACTTTTATGGGTGCAGGGCGCGGCTCACAACAAGCTGAAACACCAGGAATGTTTGGAAAATACCACAGGCAGGCATTAAAGGAATTAAGCAAGGCAAATGAGGTCAATCTGACAACACATGCTTCAGTCGGAATTCCCGGGCTTGCTGGTCAGGACCAGCAAGGTAATTTTAGTGATGAGCAAAGACGTATTGCTTTAGATGAGGTTAACAGGGCAATTGATTTTGCAGGGGATACTGCACTTGGCGGCTCTGTTGTTATACATACCGGCGAATTTCAAAGACCAATATCTGAAGAGCCATGGGCAGAAGAGGGAAAGAAATTCAGCGGATTTGAGGAAGAGCCAAAAAGGGCAGTGATAAGAGTTGTAAATAAAAAGACAGGCCAGGTTTTACATCAAATAAGGAAAAACGAAGAGGTAACCAGACCGGTGTGGGTAACAAAAAAGATTAATGGAAAAGAAGAATATACAGACTATGAAGGAAACATTGTTGCTAAGATGGAAGATAGAGTTCCAAAATATAATAAAAAAACAGGATTGCTAGAAGTAAAACCAGCTAAATGGGATGATTTTGTAGAAGATGCAAAAGAAATGACAGATGAAGAAAGGAAAAAAAAGGGTGAAGATTTTGACGAAGAAATGCACACTGTCGCACCAGAAGAAGCTTTTCTTAAGGCAACATTAAAAGGGCAGGAAAGTGAAAGAAGAGGGTGGGCACTGTATTATGGAAGGACATTAGAAGGTCTTTTCAAGCAGTTAGAAAGATATAATAAAGAAAAAAGGATTCTTGAGGAAGATTATAAGGAAGCATCTGGAGATAAAAAACTTGAGATTGAGGGACGCCTAAAGCAAATTGAAGAAGGAGGGGGAAGATATGAAGGAGACATAGGATTGAGAAGATTGAGAAGATCGATAAAAGGAGAGAAAGAGATGGTAATAGGAAACCTGCAGCAGGCAGATGACCAGAAAAGAATGGGTGATAATGTTATCAGCACAAAAAAATATGCTCTTAAAAAAAGCTTTGAAGGATACGCATTAAGTGGTATGAGGGCAATGGAGGAAACAAAGAAAAAAGACCTTGAAAAGCCGCTTTTTATAACAATGGAAAACATCTTTCCTGAAAGCTACGGAGGACATCCTAAGGAACTTAAGAAACTTGTTTTAGATAGCAGAAAAGAGATGGTCAATATGCTTAAAGGTAAAGGACATTCTGAATCAGAGGCAAAGGAACTAGCAAAAACACATATTAAGGCAACACTTGACACTGGCCATCTAAACCTGTGGAGGAAATATTTCAAGGGTGATGATAAGGAATTTAAGAAATGGATTTTAGACCAGACAGAGGATTTGGCAAAATCAAAGATTATTGGAAATGTTCATTTGGTAGATAACTTTGGTTATCAGGATGAGCACCTTGCTCCTGGACAGGGAAATACTCCTGTAAAAGAAATGATTAAAATATTAAAAAAACATGATTATAAGGGAGCATATACTGTTGAGTGCGGCTCATCTGCCACAACAGATGTATCTTATTTCCATGGTCTTATGAAAACATGGGAATATTTAGGCTCTCCTGTATATTCAATGGGGGCTGCACGCGACGGCCTTCCACCAATGCAGTGGCAAAATGTTCAGCATTCATACTTTGGACAAACTTATCCACCATCTTTTGTATTTGGGGCATATGTTCCTTCAAATGAATGGACACTATGGAGCGGTGTTGCAATGTAGTAAATTACTAAATAAAGTTTAACCATTTAAAAAGAGTCAAAAAGTTTAATAAATAAAAAGGTTTAATTTAAAAAAAGAGGTGCTATAATGAAATTCAACTTAAAGAAGCAAAATGTTGGTGTTGCTAACTATAAAAAAGAAGATTTTGATATTGCCTATGAATTCTCAAAAAAGCTTTATAAAGAGATGAAAGATTTTGTAAAGGCAACTGTCTTGTTTGGAAGCTCTGCAAGGAAAACATCCAGCCAAGG
>DAOVKD010000150.1 GCA_030631975.1 Candidatus Woesearchaeota archaeon | reverse complement strand
GTTAGAGACATCTTTGACTTCTACATTTATTCCAAGTTTACCAAAACTGGATTTTATTGTCTCAGGTTCATTTTCTCTCATCATCCCATCATCCAGAAATATATTTTTTACTTTATCACCAAGAGATTTATGGGCCAATATCGCTACAACAGAACTGTCAACACCGCCAGACAATGCATTAACTGCTGTATTATTTCCAACTTTTTCTTTTATTTCTTTAACTTTTTCTTCTATAAATTTTTTTACATCCATTTTTAATTCCCTTAAGTGCATATCAGCTCCAGTTTATCATCATCCGCCGCTTTCCTTATTTCCATGGCAATTCTTTCCCCATATGAAATTGGCTTATGGTATAAATAAGCAGAGTAAGGAGTAAACATTGTTCCAGGACTTCCAGGAATTCTCATAGAAACATCAAATATAACAATCTCTTCCTTTCCTTCCTCAGCAACTACCGCCCCCTGCAGTGCAAAAGGACCGATAATCCCGGGCTTATGCAATTTTTTCGTTGCTGCAACAAACTTTTCCCCAATATTGAATATTTTTTCTACAATACTTTCTTTTGTTGTAACAGCAATATGGCCAGTTTCTATTAATTTTGGCTTTAAATATTTCAAAATTTCTAATTGCTCTGTTGCCGGCAGCCTTAAAATTCCATCTAAATTTGTCTGTCTTCTTGTATCAGTCCCCATTAATTCTAATTCATCATTTAGTGCACTATAAAAATAATTAAAATTAACCTGGGCTCCTGCAATATACTCCTCAATAACTGCCTTTTTAAGCGCTTGTTTTGTTATTACTTTTTTCTCTAAAAGTTCTTTTGATCTTTCTAAATATCCTTTGTAATCGGCGCAGAAGAAAAATGCTCTTTCATATTCTCTGGCTGCTTCTGCTGCTTTTACAATAACTAACCTATTTATTTTTTTTGTATTCTTAAAAATTTTCGGAATTCTTATCCCGGCTTTTTGCAAAATGTAATATTGGTTCTTTGGAACATCTCTTTCCTCAAACTTTACCATGTCCCTTGTCCCGAATATTGGAACCAAAAATTTATTTTCAATTTCCTTAAAATTGCAGTAAACCCAAAAATACCTGTTGTGTATAAAAATTGTATTTAAACTCCTTAATTTCTCCTGAACATCCTTTTTAACAATATCCCTGAACTTATCCACTAATATTATCTCATCAATTATTCCCTTGCCATCCCTTGTCCTATAATACTTTTCATATGTTTTTTCCCTGCCTTTCTGGCACACAGCAACTGTCCTAAAACCATTCAGCTTAGCGCCTCTGCAAATATCAAGAGCAGAATGCCCTCCAAGAGTCCCAATACTTATATTGCTCCCATCATAACCTTCAAGTATTTTCTTTATATTTTGTTGTGTTATCATTTTATTTATTTTTAATCCATTGAATTTTTATCTTTATCATAGCTTTAACAGTTATTTGCGTATTTGTTTTTTGTTTTTATCATTATTTCTTTTCGGCATTGAAAATTATTATTTATTATTAAATTTTATTTATTGATTTTTTAATTTGTACTGCATTATTTTTTAATGAATTTTTTTATTATTGCACTTATCCCAGCACCTTCTTTAATTTCTTTTGTTTAACAGCAATCTTAATTTCCCTTGCAATTCTTCTTCCAGTACTCATCGGCTCATTGTATTTTATCCACGTGTAAGGGCTTCCTTCTACATAAGGATTTGTTCCAGCCACTATCCTTGCAGATATTTCAAAAACAACAATCTCTTCTTTTGGGGTTAAAACAGTTTCTAAGCAGAAAGGGCCAAACAAACCAGGAGGAGCTATTTTTTTAGATTCTTTTACAACATTTTCTCCCATCTCCATCAATCTTGGCAAATACGATTCCCTTACAACAATGGGTATATTCCCCACAATAACATAGCTTGGATCCACTTTTTCCAAAGCAAACTGGTCTCTGGCAGAAATTCTTCCTAAACTGTCAACATTACTCTCATACCTTTTGTCAAACCCCATTATCTCAAGTTCATTAGTCAATGAAGAATAGAAATAATGTATAAACAATGGCACCCCTAGAATATATTCCTGTATAACATAACCTTTTTCGTCCTTGTATGGTTTTATTTTTTTTCTGAAATCCTTTTCATGCTTTGCAATAAAATATCCTTTGCCGCCCTTTGCGCCATGAAACTTTACAATTACGGGCCTGTCTATCTTCTTAGGATTATTGAATATTTTTGGTAATTTTAATCCAGCGCCTTTTAGCCATTTTCTTTCAAGATTCCTGTCAGATTCCCACCTCAAAATTTTTTTATTTCCGTAATACGGAACTCTAAGCTTTTCAACATCCTCAAATCCCATATAGGTAATAAAAGAAGCATGTGGTATCAGGATTGCATTTTCCTTAACCAACTTATCCTGTATTTTCAGAAGGTCTTTGTAGTCCTTCAACGTAATTATTTTATCAGCAACCTTAAAGCTCTTATACACCTTTTCACTGCCTTTCTTGCATATAGCTACAGTAGAAAAACCTTCGTCATGCGCTCCTTTGAGTATCTGTAAAGCAGAATGAGACCCTATTGTCGCAATTTTATAGCTTTTAAATGCAACCATATCATATGGGGGTAATTGAGTTATATAAAGGTTTCGGAATCTGAACTTTTGCGTTTTACTCATAAACCATGTCTCCCAAAATATATAAAATACAAAAGTCTAGGGAATGGTTTGAAAAAGTCCCACCAGATATGGTTTATCAACACATTCAAAGTCCAAAAAAACCCATATATTTATATATAACTTCCCCATTCTCAAGAGCAAGTTTACTTAGGAATTTCTTAAGAAACTTGGAAAACATGAGGTTAAAATAAAATATGTACGACCAAGATAGAAATTATAGGCAAAGGTTCGCTCCGGTTAATATTGGAGATGAAATAGATGTAAAAATAGAGGCTGTAGGTGAGAAAGGAGACGGCATTGCAAAGAAAGAGGGCTTTGTTTTGTTTGTTCCCAATACAAAGGAAGGCCAAGAAGTTAAG
>DAOVKD010000179.1 GCA_030631975.1 Candidatus Woesearchaeota archaeon | reverse complement strand
TTAAGATTATTAACAGTAAAATATCCTTTCCTGTTAAGCCAGAAATTAACTACCTCTTTCTCAGCTGACATATAACTGCACCCCCAATTATTTTGACAAACATACAGGATTTATAAGGTTTTTGATTTTATTATAGTTATTTTTTCTTTAAAATTATGATATTCCCCCTTCCCTTTTTGATTTTTTCAATAATGCCTTTATGCTCTAACTCAGCTATCATCAGGCTTATTTTTGCTTCTGACACAGGAATTCCCTTTCGTATCTCTTTCTGTGTTGTTCTGCCGTCATCCTTTTTTATTATTTCTACAATTTTATTCAAATCCTTTTCAGTATCTTCTCCTAACTCCTTACCGTTTTCTTCTGCCTTTTTGCCTTTAAAAATAATATAAGCTGTTATACCAAGAATGAATACAAATATTAAAACAAATAAAGGCGCAAAACTTTTTTTTTCTGTTTCAGGAATTGCTATTTCAATATCCTGGGAAATATCATCTTCTTCTTCAAAATTAGGAAACAATATCAAATCTATAACATAATTCCCTTCCTGCGTTATTGTTATATTCCTGCTTTCTGACCCTCCAATCCCATCACCTCTTAGTTCAGCTTTTATAGTGTAAAACCCATTAGGAATGCCAAAAGAGTAGCTGCCATCTTTTGAAATTAAATATTGTCCCGGAGTTGTATTAACTTCTACCCTTGCTCCTGAAACTTTACTCAGCGATAAATCATAAATATTGCCGTATACTACGGCAGCAAATACAGCATTAGAAAAGACAATTAGTAATACAAATAATAAAATAAATTTAATTACGATTCGCATAATAATAATGAAAATTTACGAATATTTAAACTTTTAGAATCAACTTATACAATAAGATAAAATACTGCTTATTTTTTGATTTAAAAGCCAAAATGAACTTCGTTTTTTATTATAAGTTTAAATGAACCTTTGTAAAGTTTTAAAGTCCTTTAGACAACTTTGATTTTTTATGCCAGAAAGTATATTTATAAATAAAGTATATATTATACTATAACAATTAAAATAATTAACAAATTAAGAATAAATTTGGAGGTAGCGGAAATCAAGATGCTCAGAAATTCTTTTGAATTTCTGGCACCGCGCAAGATGATTTCCTGACCCCATTAAATTTGGAGGTAAAAAAATGAAAAAAATAATGTCATTAATGGTTTTAGTTTTATTCCTAATTAGCCTAATGCCTATAGGATTTGCGCAATGGGGGGTTAAGAAGACCCAGGTTCTAACAACTGATACAGCTGTGAGAACACAGGAACAAATACAAGAGTATAGAGGCGAAAGTGTCGAGACTATAGTAATCGCACCAGCAACTCAGGCTGATAAAGAGACGATAAGGGCAAGATTTGAAGAAAGAAGAGAAGCTAATATTGAAAAACTTAGACAACTAGACCCCGAAAAACTAAGAAGAATACAAGCCTTAAATTCAGTAGCTATCGATAAAATCGCAGGATTAAGTAAGGAAAAACAGGAAAAAATTGCAGTTCTCAATAAAGAAAAATTGAGAAGGATTGTGTCATTGGATAAAGCAAAATTAGAAAAAATTGCAGGATTAGATAAACAAAAAATCGAGAAGATAGCATCTCTTTCAAGAGCAAAGCAAAAAGAACTTGCAGGTCTTGATAAAGCAGACATACAAAAAAGACTTGAAAAAATCAAGGTCAAGACTGTTAAAACAGCAACCGAACTTAAAAAAAGAGTTCTTTCAAGACAAAGAATTGAGGTAGCAAAAAATAATTTCATCAAAGCAAAAAATAGGTATGAACAAGCTAAGGGAGAATATCAAGGTGCACGACAAAGGTATCTTGCAGCAAAAGAAGCAGGAGATGAAGAAGCTGTGCTTGAGCATGCAAAAGAAGTTTTGCTAAAATCAGCTGAATCTATTATAGGACATCTTGAGAAAATAAAATCAAAGATTGAGGAAAATGAAAACATAGATGAAGAAAAAGCAACAGATTTGATTGCAAGAATTGATAGCCAGATATCTGAGATTGAAGACGTAAAAGCAAAAATAGAAGCAGCAGAGACAAAAGAAGAAATAAGAGAAGCAGCAAAAGAACTAAAAAACAAATGGAATGGGGTTAAGTACAAAGCCCAGGAATTTGCAGAAACAGTTGTAAACGCGCGCGTCCAAGGAGTGGTTAACCAAGGATTAGTGCTTGAGAAAAAACTTGACCATGCCTTAGCAAAGATGGAAGAAAAAGGCATAGAAGTAGATGTTGGTACTGAATTAGAAGAATTCAGTTCATTAATAGCAGATGCAAAAGAGAAGTTCAAGCAAGTACAGGAAAAGCTTGAACAAGCAAGGGAAGCAGTAGACAAGGAAACAACTCAATCATTAGTCAAAGAGGCAAAAGCTTTAATTGACGAATCAAGGGAATCTCTAAGAACAGCACATGAGAAGCTTAAGGAGATACTGACAAAAATCAGGGAAGCAGGCCAAGAGCTTGAAATAGATGAAACAGCAGAAGTTGAAGTAGAGGAAGAGGAAGACGAAGAAGAATCTGAAGAAGAGGATGAAGAATAAAGAAGCATAAAGCCTCTTTTTTATTTTT
>DAOVKD010000051.1 GCA_030631975.1 Candidatus Woesearchaeota archaeon | reverse complement strand
GGTCGCTTCCAAGAATTATTTTTTTGTTTTTCATTATAATTTTTAATTTATCTTGTGTTTTAATATTTATTGTTTTTTTATAGCTACCCAGTGCCAATTACCATCCCCTTACAAACTCGCTATGACCCCATTGTATTAATAAGTCAACTCCAAGATTTTCAACTTTAGGAATGTCGCAAGCGCCATAGCAGCTCCCAAGCCATATTATAACAATGGCATTAGTATTTTTTTCAATATGTTGTTGAATTTCCCCAGCTTTTGGCTTTAGGCCATCAGGCAGCTGTATGCACACCAGTCTAGCTTTATTTTTCTTAATTTCTTCTACAGCTTTGTTTAGCTCTAAATCATAGTTTTCCATAATTATAAAGAACAACAGGTTATTTTAAAAAGTTATTGCAGTAACTACATGAACAATTCATCCAGCTCGAAGTCAGAAAGATCCCTTTTATTGATGAGTTTAGCAAAATCCTTGCTGTTCATCTTTTTCCTTTCTTCTCTCATGTTTTCTATTTCAATATTGTCTTCGTCAAAAAACTCTTCCATTTTTTACCTCATAAAAACTGCTATCAGAACTCTTTTTATTACTACTGTTGAGTAATATAGCTAGTATATAAAGCTTTCGTTTTCTGAATTATGGGTTGCGCCGGAGCGGTGTTGCAAGCAGGAATGTGACTACATCACATGGAGGGCAAGTCAAAATGGGCTATCATAATTTCGTTTTGTAATAACACGGCGCAAAGCACTCAAAAACCAGCGAAAACCCACAGACTATTTTGTCACGGTTTTCTGGGCTTCTTACCAGAAACCAGCGAAAACCCACAGACTATTTTGTCACGGTTTTCTGGGCTTCTTACCAGAAACCAGCGAAAACCCACAGACTATTTTGTCACGGTTTTCTGGGCTTGCTAACGCAAACTTTCGTTAACAACACGCACCATTTTGATTGCAGATTTGTAGTGATTTTGCCCAACTGCCTCCCTAAATTGGTACAGCCCTGCCTTTATTAGAGAAAGGTTTATATATATTCTAAAGCAGTTTAAATAGTTAAAAAGCGGTGATAATTATTAATGCAGGGGATAAGTTCAAAAAAGGGGTAAAGAATCTTAAGGACTATATAGTTCTTGTTACAGTAGATGCTAAAAATTATCAAAAATCTAATATGGATCTCTTAAAGTTGCTAGTTAGTGAACAAAAAACTCCTGGTGTTTATGTCACCTTAAACAAGCCCTTTGATATAATGCAGAGGCTGTTTGAGCAGAACAAGATAGATTCAAGGTTAGTCATTTTTATTGATGGGATTACAAGAGTCCATGAAAACAAAAAAAGAGTAAAAAACTGCCTCTTTATAGGCTCTCCTGAAAAATTAAGCGACATTTCGGTTGCTATGGACCAGGCAGTTAAAGCGCTGCCAACAAAAGAAAAGTTCATATTCTTTGACTCAATAAATACTTTGCAGGTATTCAACAAACCAGGCACTGTGGCAAGGTTTGTTTATTTTTTAGCAGGCAAGATAAGGGAATGGAAAATCAAAGGCGTCATTATTTCAATCAAGAAAGGTGCTGATGAATCTTTAACTAACGAACTCACGCAGTTTTGTGATTTAAGAGTTGATTTAGGAGGCAGCGGAAAAATTTAAATTTTCCTGGTCTCAAAAAAAACAATTTTTTTGAGGTGATTAAAATGGTATCTGTTGCAGCTATAAGCATTACAACAGTAATTTTTGGAATCGGAGCATTAATACTCGCATCAAGGGCGAGAAGGAAGCTCTCTCCGGGATCCCTGAGGAAATACATAGATAATTTTTCAGTATGCCTGGCATTTATTGTTATTTTTTCCCTATGGCAGACTGTAAGGGGCATAACAAACATTGATGTTTCTCTTTCAGGCTTTACAGGCTATCCAGAACTCATCTTTATAGTATTTGCATATATTGGATTTGTTATTGCATCATACAGGGTGTCAAAAATAAGCGAGGAGTTTGGGTTTAAAGCGGAAGGCAGGGAGATACAAAGGCTTGTTAAAAAGAAAAGATAGAATAGATAGAATATGAACTTAAGAAAAAAAGAGGCCCAGATAAGCGTGGAATACATGTTTCTTATAGGATTTGTTACTATAATCACTATTCCATTAATTATAATTTATTATACCTTTACCCAGGAGTCTGGTGATGAGATAAACTCTGCGCAAATACTGCAGATTGCAAAGAAAGTGATTGATGCAGCGGAATCTGTTTATTATCTTGGAGAGCCGTCTCAAACAACTTTAAAGGTAAATATACCTGGCAATGTGGTTTTGGCAAATTTAAGCGCGGGCTATGAAGTTGTTTTTAAGGTAAAGACAAGATCTGGAAAAGTGGATATAGTGCAGAATTCTGCTGTTAACATAACCGGATCTTTGCCGATAAATAAAGGCGCTTACATAATAACAGTTAAAGCTGCGTCTGGCCATGTCGAAGTTTCTTATAGTTAATAAAGTATGGAATACATTATTAAATAGAGAAAAATCAGAGATTTTTCTCGTGGCTGAAAATGAAGTATCTTAGGGCTCAATCGTCTATGGAATTTTTTACTTTGATAGGGCTGGCTTTTTTAATGACAATACTTTTTGTAGCTGCTTCCGCCAATGAGATGAGAGAATTCAAGGACCAAAAGGAATTTTTTCTAATAAAGGATTTAGCGTTAAAGCTGCAGAAAGAGGTTACTATTGCAGCTTCTGTTGAAGACGGCTATGAAAGAAGCTTTACTCTTCCTGAGAGACTTGAAAATAATGTTGATTATTTTACAATAATAAGGAACAACACAATAACAATAAATTCGTCAAAAACAGTTTTTTCTGTTAGAGTGCCGATTACATTTGGAAAAAACTTTACAAAAGGCGATAATACAATAGAAAAAAGGAGCGGGAAAGTATATATAAATGAGTGAAGAATGAAGAAAAATAATGTGAAAGCGCAAATGTGGTTTACGGATTTTGTTATTGCTGCATTGATATTTTCATTTATACTTATTTCATACTATACCTATACAATAAGTATATCAAAAAGGGATACTATTTTATTTGATGAGATTGTTTCAGATGCAAAAACTGTTTCTTCATTTTTAACTAGCAAGGGGTATCCAGAAGATTGGAATGCGGATAATGTTATTAGGATAGGATTTACAGATGAGTATAACAGGGTTGATAATGAAAAATTCAACGAATTTATTAAAATGGATCATAATAAAACCAAAAAGTTGCTTGGAACTACGCATGACTATGTTTTATTCTTTTTAAATGGAAGCGGAGATGTACAAAATGTTGAAGGGTATTGTGGATATGGTAACTGTCAATCCTCTATAGCCTATAAGAAAAAAGCTGCTTACTATCATAAAGATGAGATCAAATTAAAACAGTTTATGATTGATAATTTTTACGCTGATATTTATGAATACAAAACAGACCAGGACATAGATGATTTAATTGCAAACATTAATGATTACGGCCTGGTTGTTTTAGAATCTCCTGAATTAGACACTTCAGAATATAATAATCTCAAAAATGTTGTTGAATCATTTGTCAGTTCTGGTGGTGTTTTCATGCAAAGCGGAAGACCTATAGCTGCAAATAAGCGTGAAATGTTGGGTGTAAAATTTTTTAAGATAACTGGGGATGCTGGGAAGGACAAACCAGCAACTGTTATTAGAGGTGACGAATTCATTACTTTTGAATATAGCGACCAGATAGTTTTTAATCAGGTTTATTATATTGAAGATGTATCCATTGGGTCTAGTCTCGTGGATATTGCAAGATTCAATGAGAGCGATGTAGAGATTGCGGATATTATGGATAATAAAATAGCTGTTGCGAGATGGCCTTATGGAAAAGGCAAAGCACTTTTCTTTAGCGATTTTGATGCCGCTCTTCTTTCAGGAGATTTTATAGAGAACTTAAAAGATTCAACTTTAAAATGGATTGGGTCTGAATGCTTACCAATAGATACGAGCAATGCAGATTTAGAAAATTTGGTGAGAATTGAAAGATTGGTGATATACAATTCAAAAATAGTGAGGATGGTGCTTTACACATGCAACAGTTAAAAATGGAGAAAAATAATATGAAAGCACAGATATGGTTTACTGATTTTGTTATTGCTATATTGATATTTTCATTTATACTTATTGCATATTATACTTACACGACAAACATATCAAAAGAGGATTTTTCATCAATGGATAATTTGGTTGCGGATGCAAAAACTATTTCTTCCTCTTTGACTACTGGCGGCTCTCCAGAAAATTGGAATTCTGATAATGTTGAAATTGTAGGCTTTACAGATGAATATAACAGAATAGATAATACAAAGTTTGTTGAATTCACGAAAATAAATTATAATAAAACAAAAAAATTGCTTGGAACACCTTATGACTATAGTTTATTCTTTGTTAATGAAAGTAATGATGTGCAAAATGTTGAGGGGTTTTGCGGAACTGGAAATTCTGAAGTTAATATTACTTATGATCTAAGTGCTGCTTATTATTATGAAGGTCCAGGGCAAGAAAATGTTATGAAGGGATTTATGGAAACAAATTTTAATGCTGATGTATATTATGATAAAAATAAGGGTGCGGAGGATAATGAAGATCAAGAAGCTTTAAGGGATAACATTAATAATTATGACTTTATTGTTATAGAACATCCAACGTGGAGTAATGCTGATTTTAGTGCTTTTGTAGATATTGCAGATCCTTGGGTTAAAGCAGGTGGAATTCTTTTTGTTGGAGGACAAATGGGTGTAAGTCAGAATTCTGATGGACTCGGTGTCATCTTTAAAAAAGATGCTGGTGAAGCCCTAAAAAATGAGGATGCTACAGTTCTAAGGGAAGATGAATTTCTGGCTTTTCATGTAGATGACAAAATAACATTTGAACAAGCATATTTTGTTAAAAATAATGGTGCTACTGACTTTATTGACGTTGCAAGATTTGATAATATAATAAGAGATGATGAAAATGCTATAGCTCTGGCAAGATGGTCAAAAGATTCAGGTGGAGTATTATTCTTCAGCGACTTTAAGGCAACTTATCTTGCCGGAGACTTCCAAGCGATTTTAGAAGCATCAGCTACAAAATGGGCTAATGCTGTTTGTTTGCCGATTAATATTATTGGATTAGAGAGGGACAATTTAGTGAAAACTGAGAGATTGGTTATTCATAATTCTGATCAAATGAAAATGGTGCTTTACTTATGGGATTGAAAAAAGGAGTGTTTTTTACAATTGATAGCATTCTTGCAGCAGGGATAATCTTGCTGACAATTATATTTGCCTCTTCTTCTTACCTACGCGAACAACCTAGTTTTCATCTAAATTATTTGTCGCAGGATTTAATCAAAACCTTGTCAGGTCTTACTGTTGAAGAGATTGATAATGAGTATCTCAATAGCCTAAACCCTTCAGATGTAAATGAAGATAATACTGTCTTGGATCAAATAGTTGAATTTTGGGCTGCTGATACTGAAGAAAAAAGAGAATGGGCTAACAAAATTGTAAGTAATGTGACAGAACCTTTTGTAGCTAATATCACTGGTTTTGGAGTGTGGATAGATAATGAAACTATATACAAAAGAGATGTTCCTCTTACAAAATCTTTAATTTCATCTAAAAGAATTGTAAGCGGGGTTGCAAAAGGAGAAACAACTTCAGAAACAAGAAAATATCCACCAACATTATTTGGTCCGGTTGTATTTGAGGTGAG
>DAOVKD010000013.1 GCA_030631975.1 Candidatus Woesearchaeota archaeon | reverse complement strand
TTTAATTGGTTAAATAAAAATGGGTGGGATAATGAATAATTTAATCAGAATTGTTGAGCAATTCAGGAATAAAAAAATCTTGGTCATAGGAGATGTAATGCTGGACAAATACATATGGGGAGAAGTCTCAAGAATAAGCCCGGAAGCTCCAGTCCAGATCGTTAATGTTGTCAAAGAAAGCTATGCGCCAGGTGGCGCTGCAAACGTCGCAAACAATATAGTTGCATTAAGCGCGCAGGCATTTATGGTCGGCATTGTTGGTAATGACGAAACAAAAGAAAAACTGATTAGAGAACTTAAAAAAAGAAACATTGAGGTAAGTGGATTGATTGATGATGGAAATAAAAGAACCATACAAAAAGTAAGGGTTATTGGAAGGAACCAGCAGCTATTAAGATTCGACTATGAAAAGAAAGGTTATGCTGACATTGAGACAGAGAATAATATCTTTAATTTTATTTTGAAAAAAATAGATGATATTGATGCAGTTATAGTCTCTGATTATGCAAAAGGAGTTATAACAAAAAATCTGATGAAAAAATTAATAGAACTATGCAATAAAAGAAATAAGATAATTGTAGTTGACCCAAAGCCAAAGCATAAGGATTTCTATAAGAATGCTACCTTAATAACACCAAATCATACAGAAGCATATCAGATGACCCATTTTTTAGAAGAAGAAGCAGATAGTAATGTAGAAAAAATAGGCAAACAGTTATTGACAGAGCTTAACAGCAACATTCTGATAACAAAAGGAGAAAAGGGTATGTCTTTGTTTGAAAAAAATAAAAATGTAACAAACATACCCACATTTGCCAAGGAAGTCTATGATATTATTGGCGCAGGAGATACATCTGTTGCTACAGTTGCATTGGCCCTGGCATCAGGATCCTCATTTGAAGAAGCTGCCATAATAGCAAATCATGCAGCAGGCATAACAGTAGGAAAAGTAGGAACCTCAACAGTAAGCACAGATGAACTAAAGAAAAACATTGAAAATGAATAAAGCAGTTATTTTAGACCGAGATGGTGTTTTGAATTGCGACCCTGGTTATGTTCACAAAATAGAGGATTTCAGGTTAATTAACAAAGTTATTGATGCTTTAAAGCTGTTGAAAAACAATTTCAAATTTTTTATTGTAACAAACCAATCAGGTATTGGCCGAGGATTTTTTGCATTAGAAGATTTTGAAAAATTTAATAATCATTTGATAGATATATTGAAAAAAAATAATATTATAATTGAGAAAACATACTTGTGCCCTCATAAACCTGAAGACAATTGCGACTGCAGAAAGCCCAGCATAAAATTTATTAAAGAATCAGAGAAAGAATTCAATATAGACCTAAAAAATTCATGGGTTATAGGAGACCTTCCCTGCGACATTAAAATGGGAAAAAATGCAGGATGCAAAACAATTTATGTTTTAACAGGTCATGGAGAAAAGCATAAAAACAATTTGAACAATATTAAGCCAGACTTCATAGCCAAAAACCTTTATGAAGCTGCAAAAATAATTAATGCTCAATAAAATGGCAAAAAAAATAATCAGTGATAATGTCCTCGAAAAGCAAAGCTTTTCGGGACGCCGAAAAAGCAAAGCTTTTTCGAGCGAACTGAAAAACATAGTTGAAAACCTAAAAAAGCAGAACAAGAAGATTGTAACTACAAACGGTGTTTTTGATATTTTGCATATTGGGCATATAAGATATTTAAAAGAAGCAAAGAAACTAGGTGACATACTTATAGTAGCAATTAACTCAGACAACTCAGTTAAAAAAATTAAGGACCCTAAAAGGCCGTTAAACAATGAAAATGACAGAGCAGAAGCTCTTGCTTCATTAGAATGTGTTGACTATGTAGCAATATTTAATGAAAATGATCCAACAAAAATTCTTGAAAAAATAAAGCCAGATGTTCATGCCAAAGGAGGAGACTACAAAATTGAGCAAATAATTGAAAAAGAAACTGTAGAAAAAAATAATGGCAAGATAGTTTTAATACCTAAAGTCAAAGGATATTCCACAACTGATTTGATAAAAAAAATTGCCGGGATGTATAAAGGCAATTGTGTCAATCGATAACTTTTAAATACCCCTCCTATTCTACACAACAAATGAAACTCTCAATTATTATTCCAGCATACAACGAGGAAAAAAACATTTTAGAGGTAATTAACAAAGTAAAAAGGGTAAACTTAGGCAGCATAACAAAAGAAATTATTATCATAGATGATTTCTCAACTGACAATACAAGAAAGCTCCTGTCAGAATTGAAAGACACTAGTCTAAAGATATTCTTCCACCAGAAAAACCAGGGAAAGGGCGCTGCAATAAGAACAGGTCTTAAACATACAACTGGAGATATAATATTAATCCAGGATGCTGATTTGGAATATGATCCAGCAGAATACCCAAAATTATTACAGCCCATAATAGAAAATAAAACAAAAGTTGTCTATGGCTCCAGGTTAGAAGCAATAAGAAAAAACCAAAAAAATATGTACAAGTTGCACTACATAGGAAATGCATTTCTTACCTCAATGACAAATTTATTGTATGGGGCTAAAATAACCGATATGGAGACATGCTACAAGATATTTAGAAAAGAAGTAATAAAAGAGATGAAATTAAAAGCAAAGCGTTTTGATTTTGAACCGGAAATAACAGCAAAAATACTCAAGAAAGGCTATAAAATAAAAGAAATTCCAATCAACTTCGTAGGAAGAACCTTCAATGAAGGCAAAAAGATAACATGGGAGGATGGTATAAAGGCCCTTTATTATCTTATTAAATACAGATTTGTTGATTAAAGATGCTATCCATAATTATTCCTGCTTATAATGAAGAGAAAAGAATACCTAAAACACTAAATAGGATAATGCAGTATCTAAAAGAAAGAAAGGCAGATAATGAGATAATTATTGTTGTTGATAAAGGCAAAGATAACACTTTAGAAGTAATCCAAAGATATTCAAAAAATTTCAAAAATATTAGATATATTTATAATTCTAAGAAACGTGGGAAAGGGTACGCAATTAAAAAAGGTATTTTATCCTCAAAAGGAAACCAAGTGTTATTTACAGATGCGGATACGTCCACCCCAATTGCAGAGCTAGACAAATTTCTGCCAAAAATTAAGGAAAATGATATTGTTATAGGTTCCAGAGAACATAAAGACTCTGTTCTTAAGAAAAAATTGGTCTCTAGGGCAATTTTGGGTTATATTGGCAATATATTATTGAGGTTATTTTTAATAAAAAAAATAAGGGATACTCAATGCGGATTTAAATTATTCAAAGGAGATGTTGCTAAAAGGCTTTTTTCGCTATCTAAAATAAATGGGTTTGGGTTTGACTTTGAAATAATCTTTTTAGCGCAGAAGTTGGGATACAAGATATGTGAACTTCCTGTAACTTGGACCCATTGTGAGGATACAAAAGTCACGTTGCAGAGTCATTTTAGAACATTAATGGACCTATTTGAGATAAAGAAGAACAATTTCTTTGGTTATTACAAAGAAGGTTCTAAAAAGATTTAATAAAAGAAAAGATTATTCAAAGATTAAAGTGTATTAGATTTTAAAATAAATCTACAGTAAAAGATGAGAGAAAAAGATTATTTATTAATGTATGATCTCGAAAAAGATTATTGGTATTGGTTAGGCAAGAAGGATATGATAGTTCGACTCTTTGAAACTTATGCGCCCCATAATAAAAAGGGTACAAAAATACTTGATGTTGGTTGTGGAACAGGCTTGATTCTTGAATCATTAAGGGGCGAAGGGGAACTTTATGGTGTTGATGTTTCTAATTTTGCACTTAGGCTTTGTAATTTAAGAGGTGAATTTAAACTAAAAAAGATGAATGCAGAACATCTTAACTTTCCAAAAGAGTTCTTTGATGTTATTATTTTGTCAGATGTAATTGAACATGTTAAAAATGATAGGGGTGTTATAGAAGGTTGTTATACTATCTTAAAAAAGGGGGGGATTGTAATTGTTACTATTCCTGCCCATAAATATTTATGGAATGCGGATGATGCAAGGCTTAAGCATTATAGGAGATATGAAAAAGATATGTTAATAAAGGTAGCAAAGCCTTTTAAGATATTAAAATTAAGTTATACCCACTTTTTCTTATACCCCCCTGTTTTGGTTGCTAGATTTATGGAATCTTTTATTGGTGAAAAGAGGGATACTATTGAAATGCAAATCAAAAAAGGTTTGCAAAAAGAGGGCTTATTTAAGTCACTAAATTGGTTTTTACTTAAGCTGAATATAATCGAAAATAGACTACTTACAAAAATTAATTTTCCACAGGGAATTAGTTGGGTAATGATTTTAAAGAAGAATTAAAACTCTTAGAATTAGAGAATTTTATTGTGATTTTTTGTTTTGAAAGTGTAACAAATTTTGTTGAAACTCTTCATTTGTTCATTCCATATATTTTGTGACTCTTTCTCCAAAGTGTACAGTTAACTGGTTAATGATTAAGTTCCAGTCTGTGATTGACATTGTCCATTTCCTCGAATTTTCAATAGTAATTAGGTATAATAACTTAAGCAAAGAGTCATCCGTTGGAAATAAACTCTTTGTCTTAGTTACTTTTCTAATGGTTCGGTTGAAGTTTTTAATGTAGTTGGTAGTATAAATAATTCTTCTTAAAATTTCAAAAGATTTAAGAATAGTTAGTTTAATCCATAATAAATTTGTTAAGCTTTATTTTTTAATAGCGGAAAACAGTTACATTAAAACATTTTAATTTACAAATGCATACCTAGATAAAAATGATGGGCAAGATACAAAAAATAACAAAACACATTAATTTTCTAAAAAGAAAGCCCTTTTTAGTAATGAGAATTCTGAATGGCTATTTTAAAACAGTTGTGTTGAGACAAAATGTTTTGAGAAGTGTTGAACTGGCTATTACATTCAAATGCAATGCAAAGTGTAAGATGTGTTATGCTAGTAAAATGTTTAATGCAAATAAACAAGAGATTAATGTAGGGCAAATAAAAGGATTATGGAAGAGGTGTCTTAAACTTGGGGCAATCCACGTAAACTTAACTGGCGGTGAACCAATGTTAAGGAAGGATGTTTATGCTATTATTAAGGCATTACAACCCAATAAAACACTGGTCTCTTTAGTTACGAATGCGTCTCTTATAAATGAAGATGCAATTAAGAAACTTAAAGAAGCAGGCCTTAATTCTCTTCAGATAAGTATTGATGATGTTAACCCCCAGATACACAATAAATTAAGAGGAATACCCAATTTACTTGAAAAAGTAATCAATGGTGCGAAGCTTGCTAAGAAATATGGTATAGTTGTATGTTTAAGCACGGTAATATCCCATGAGAACATTAAAAACAAATCAGTAAAAGATATTATTAAGCTGGCAGAGGATTTGGATGTATTTTTATTGATTAACCTGGCTGCTACTGCGGGTGGTTGGAGCGAGAAAGACAGCGTAATCCTCAATAAGGAAGATAATAAGATACTTCAGGAAATAATGTCACATCCATTGACCCGGATAGACACTATGTTCAACTTTAGGTTAAAATCTGGCTGTCCTGCAGGTATAGAAAAAATGTATATATCGGCTTATGGGGATGTCATGCCCTGTTGTACAACACAGGTGTCTTTTGGAAACATTTTTAAAGAACCGATAGAAAAGATATGGAAAAAAATGGGTAATTTCCCCTTTTATAAAATGAAAAGTAAAGTTTGCCTAAGACATAATAATAGGGAATATATCAAAAATTTCATTGAGCCAATCTGTAGCATAAGGGATATGCCAGTCCCTATATATCAGCATCCAAATAAAGATTTTCAAAAATTTGGCGATGTTAAGCATTAATGTAAATGGGGCCCAATTCATTTTTACATGATTTAGATAAATTTTAAATATGCGAATATAATTCTTTTTTATGAATTTGAATCACCAAGTAAATAAAATGAAAGTTTTTGATGCATATGAATCAATGTTTGGAACAGAAACAACTGCTGAAGCAGACCATGTTATGCCAAATATTCTTCCAATGCACTTGAACAAGCCCCTTATCAGGGCCGTCATGGAGCAGGCTAAAAAAGAAAAAAAATGGGCTCTGGCGTTTGTAATTGGCACAAAACCTTGTTTCTATAAATTTTATGGAAGCATAGTGGCTGCAGCAAAGGCAAAGATTCCTTTTTTTATCATTAACTCAAACCAGCATTATGATGACATTCTAACTCATGGAATCAAGGAATTTAATTTCCAGGACAGGATTGCATCCAACCTTTCAATAAGAGGAGACTTAGCCCAGAAATCAGCAGAGCTGATGATAAAGATATCCTGGTTTGCAAAGTATTTAAAGAAAAACTGGCCAAATGTAACTGTAATTCCTGTTGTACTGGGAGACACTATAATGACCAGCATTGTTCCTGCTGCATGGATGTTTTCCAGAAGTGAAAAAGCCATACAGAATGAAGCTGGCTTAAGGAGCATGACGCCAGAGGTAATGAAAAGGTACAACAAGGTGGACATTGAAACATTCATTGACCAGCAGTTTTACGGCAAATGGATTCTAATGAGGAATGAGCCATTTCCAGAGCAATGGGACACATACACATCTGCTGCAGGCTCCCAATATTTATTTGCCCCGGTCCAGCTCAACAAAGAGCATCTTCTAAGAGAGGGATACCCTGAAGAAAATATATGGGTTATAGGCGGTGTAGTTGTTGATGCATTAGAGATCAAAAGAAAAATAAAGCCGGAAAAAAGTATTTTCAGTGTCTATCCCCAGCTTGAAAAAGATAACTGGATAAGGGTAGATATCCACAGAAGAGAAAATCTTACTCCAAAAAGATTTAGGTCAATAATCGGGGCTATAAGAGACCTTGTTAAAAAGGGTTATAACCTAAACTTTATTGAAATGAGCGCAACAAGAATGGCCCTTGATTTTTATGGCTTAAGAAAAGAGCTTGAGAAGCTAAAGAAAAGAAAGAATTTTCTCTATACAACTGTTTGGCCTGAATATGGCCATGTTATTGAGTTTTTTGAATCTGATAAGTGTATTGCGGCTTTGACAGACTCAGGTGGTGTTCAGGAAGAAATGAATCTCATAGGAAAAACCTGTATGACTTGTAGATTAACAACTGACAGGCCAGAGACAGTGTTTGATGCAAGAAGCAATATCATTGTGCCCCCTGCAGACAAAGAGATAATAGCCAAAATGGTGAAGTATGTTGCCAATAATGACGGCTTAAGAAAGAACATGGAATCTTCAAAAAAGCTTTATGGAAGTAATGTTGGCAAAAAGTTTATTTCTGTAGTTTCAGGACTGATAGAAAAAAATGATAATCCTTTCAAATGGGCTCATGACACCTTAAAATTATGGAGAGACAATGAAAAAGGAATCGATTACCTCTAGACCAAAAGATCTGATAAAAAAACATTTTTATGTTCTGATACTGCTTCTTATAACATTAATTTTCTTTTCCGGAATATTAAGCTCTTCAAAAATCCTCAACAATATACACTACATAAATGATGTGACTTTCCAGTCTGAAAACATAAGGAAGTATCTGCACGAGTCTGGAGCCTTTCCTCTCTGGACACCTTATTTCTACAGCGGGGAGCCATTCATGGCAATGCCCGAACATTATTTATTTGACCTCAATTTTTTATACATCTTTTTGTTCAAAAACATTTTTCTTGCGATGAATCTGGCTGCAATAAGCTATTTTTTCCTTGCAGGACTGGGGATGTATCTTCTTGCCTATGAAATAATAAAGAAACAGAATGCTGCATTTATTGCAGCCCTTATTTTCATGTTTAACGGCTTGGTGCATAGGTTTATACTCGGCGGCCACCTTAGTATCCTGGAAAGTTATGCGTTAATGCCCTTTGTTTTCCTCTTTGTGTACAGGGCGTTGCATAAAAAGTCATGGCTGAACAATGCCATAATTGCTGCCTTGTTCTTTTCAATGATGATTTACGCAGGAGGAATAATATTTTTTCTTTATACAGGATTAATAGTAGGTGTATACATAGTATGGAATTTGATAAGCGGCAATTTCAAAAAAATTGTTGTAAAGGCCATACTCATTTCTGCAGTCATAGGGATTTTATTGTTTGGCTTGTCAGCATTAAAGCTGCTGCCTGTTCTTGAATTCACAGAAATGTCCAGTAGAAGTGCTGGAGTAAATTACCAAGAATATCTTGGTTATCCAATAAGTCTGGACAATTTATGGGGGCACCTAGTTAATTTATCGTCCAGCAGCGGATTTTCAGGTGCAATAGGAATAACTTCCTTGATACTTTTATTGTTTGGCCTGTTGTCTTTCAGAAAAAAGATTGTTATATTTTCTATTTTATTGATTATACTTTCCATATTGCTTGCTGCAGGGACTTTTGCTGCGGAATTGTTCTACAAGCTTCCGGGCTTTGGGCAGATGAGGCACATAGAACGTGCTCTGGTAATGTTTGTCTTTGTAACTCCATTAATTGCTGCGTATGGTTTCAATAATTTAGTTAATATTCTAAAAAACTACAAAAAAAATATCAAAGAATGGCTTATTTTTTCAATTGTATTAATGGTCCTGGTTATCGAGCTGATACTGTTACAGAAATTTCCAACATCTATCGAAGTTGTAAAACCAAATGATATACCAATTGTGGATGAGATAAGTAAAGATTCCTCAAAATTCAGAATTGCGACTTACGCCTTATCAACTCCAATAGGCGCATCAGGTTATAATTATTATACACAGCTAGGCATACCTGCAATCAAAGGTGGTGGTGGAATATGGATAAATGATTATGCCCAATACCTTGCTATCGCGCAGCAGGTAGCTCCTTCAAAAATGTTTGGAATATTGAACGGCAAATACATTATATCTAACAGGGAGATTGATGATCCTGACCTTTCTCTGAAAAATAAGTTTGAGGATTGCAATGATTGCCAGATATGTGAAGCCTATGGGCCTTATCTTTACGAAAATAAAAAAGTTATTCCAAGAGCTTTTATTGTTAACAATGCTGTTCTGCTTTTAGGAAATGACAATGCCAAAAGAGACTTTTCTTATAATCTAATAATAGAAAATCTTGATCCTTTATCAACAGTTTTAATTCGAGGCAAAAATTCTATAAATGAGTATAACATTGATGAATTTATGGATTTCAATAGCGTTATTCTATTGAGGAATTCTGTTACCCAAAATGACATTCCGAAACTGCAGCAATATGTAAATAAAGGTGGAAAAATACTGCCAGACCTGCTCAAAGGAAAGAACTCAATAACGCAACAAGAAATTGCAGACATTTTTAAATCCAATGGTATAAATAAAGAACTGGAATTAAAAGAAATTTCTGTTAATGAATTTGCTATTGACCTTGACGGAGAAGAAGGATGGCTTGTGTTAAGCGAAAGATTTGCTCACTTTCCTGGATGGAAAACCACAATGAATGGAAAGGGATTAAAGCTCTATAAAGCAGATAATGTTATAAGCGCCGTATTCCTGCAGGGAGAAAAAGGCAAATTAACATTCAACTACTGTCCAGACTCTTTTAGAAAAGGAAAAATAATAACAGCAGCAACTATTTTAATATTAATAGTATATTTGTTTTATATTGCTTATTCAAAAACAAGAAAATGGCAAAAATAGACTTAGAGAAAATAATACTTTCAATTTTCTTTATTGTAATACTCTTCTTAGGCCCCGGAGTTTTGTTTGACCACAAAATAAAGCATGATTTTCCTTTTGCTTACGGCGCATCTGATGCGTTCCAGCACCAGATAAGAGCAGAAGCAATTAAGGACATGGGGAATTTCAGGTATGAAGCTCATTACATTGTAATGGGGTTTGAAAATGTTGTAGGAGTATATCCTCCTGCATTGTATCATCTGGCTGTAATATGGTCATATAGCGCAGGAATAGAGGTCTAT
>DAOVKD010000081.1 GCA_030631975.1 Candidatus Woesearchaeota archaeon | reverse complement strand
GATAAAAGGCGGCACAACGCAGTATATTAATGATAAAATGACAAGCAACAAGTGCGTTAAAGAAGTCTTTGGCGTAACCGGCGAGTATGACCTGATGCTGAAACTGAAGTTTAGGGATGTCGAGGAATTTAATAAATTTTTAATAAAGTTCAGAAAAGAGCAGAAAGGAGTAAGGCAGACTTATACTATGGTGACAACAGCGGATATAAAGGAGGAGATTTGATGCAATGAAAATCTAATTTACTTTTATTTGGCGCTAAATATTTCTTAAATATTTTATATTTTCTTTAACGGGTATTTTTAGAGGAAATTATTCTTTTTTAAATCATTAAAAATAATGTTGGCTGCTTTTTTCGGCTTTGTTTTGCCGGAATTAATTTTTATTTCAGCTTTTTTCGATTCTTCAAACATAACATCCACGCCAATTACTTTTCCCAGGTTTTTATATTTCTTTCCTGCTCTTTTTCTTTGCAGGGCTTTTTTGTATATATCTGCTATTACTAAACCTTGTTCTCTTTTACTTTCTCTTTTTACGCATATGCTTATTGGGCACTTAATGTAAGCTTCAGCAAAATTTTTTATTTTTTTTCTTGCGCGCTCGCGATATTTTTTCTTGTGTGCAGTCGCATCAAATATTACATTCTTATTTTTTTTAATGTAATTTACGCCAATATCAGCAAATTTTTTATAAACAAAATCTCTTTCTTTATTGGTGTATTTTGGATTTTTTACTATTTTTTTCCTTATTTCATCCAGCCTTAGATATTTAAATTTCACTTTTTCCTTTTTTAGGATTTTGATTAGCTCTCCTGATATAGCGCTTTTCCCGCTTCCGGGCAAACCAGTGACCCATATAGCAAAAGGCATTTTATTTTGATTATTTAATGTAAGAATCTATTTTTTTATAATTAAAACTTCCTTTATCCAGGACATTATTTATTAAATTAAAAATTTTTCTTCTTGTTTCATTACTCTGATTTTTATAAAACAGGGGGTGGGCGACAACAACACCTCTAAAAGCGAAAAATATAGGGGCTATTCTGCTTATTTCTGTGTCTTTTGTTCTTTTAATGTAGTTGTTCCAGAATATTTCAAATAGTTCCTTAAAAGGCCCTGAAAAATTACCTTTGCACATTAAAGAGAACCAGATGTAATTGACTGCCATTGCTGTTAAATCATCTGCAGGGTCTCCATACAACTCCCTTGAGGCATCAAGAACACCAAAATTGTTTTTATTCTGGAAGAATATATTTCCTGGGTGGAAGTCGCCATGGATACGGCAAAGCCTGTAATGCTTGTTTTTTATCTGTTCCCTTAGTTCTACAGATTTTTTTATTATGTTGATTATTTCTGTTTGGGACGCAAATTTTATTTTTTTTGGATATGTATCAATAACACCAAGAAGCATTTCTCCATGGCCTATGCAATCCCTTAAGTGCCTTTTGTATATTGAAGCAGCAAATTGTTTGTTTCCTTTAAATTTGTTTTTGTGTAAAGCAACGAGATAGTTTGATAACAATAAAGCTTTTTTCCTGTCAACTTCATCTAAACCTCCTCCCTTCTTTATTTTTTGCAGGTGTTCCATGTACTCTGTTCCTTTAGCAGCTTTAACCATCTGAAAAAAGTCATCACAGTCTCCTAATGAAACTAAATTTTTGTTTTTTGTAATACCCACAACATCTAACGACTTTGCATGTTTTGGAATGTTGTTGGCCATCTGATGGCAAAGTATGAAAGAAGATGCCCTGTCGGATTTGTAGTCGTGGGAGAAGTCTAATTTATTTTTTATCCTTAGAATTAAAGTATGCAGTTTGTTTTTGTTTTTAAATGTTACCTCATAACTTGAACCATGCCATCCTTTACCCAACTTTTTATATTCAATCAGCTTAACTGTTCTGAATTTCTCTTTTAGGTATTTCTTAATTATTTCTTTTGATATTTTTGGCTGCATAATAATATATTGTTTGACTCATTTATTAATATTTCGCAATTGAGAAAAAAGCAGTAGATTTTATTTCCGAGATTCTGAAAATAAGCTATAACTTCCAATAATTCCTTAGGTTTTCTTTTAATAGTTTAATTCTTATATTAAAATCGTTTTTTACGTCAATATCCGAAGTTGTTGTTTGCTCTGGAAACTGCGGTGGTTTTTTATTTATCCCATTTACTAAGTCAAGTATATTTTTATGCAGAAAGTCCAGATTATAGCCGCCTTCCAGGCAGGCAAAAATATTTTTGAAGTTTTTAGTTAATAATCTGCCAGTTTCGTAAAATGTGTTAGTTGTCAGATTTAACTGCAATAAAGGATCTGAATGATGCGCATCAAAGCCGGCTGATGCAGCGACAACATCCGGGTCAAATTGTTTTTTAACTATGGGGATTAATTCATTTAAGATTTCCAGAAATGAATCGTCTCCTGTGTACGGGGGCATTGGAATGTTAATTGTAAAACCTTTTCCTTTGCCTTCTCCAAACTCTTCAAGCCAGCCTGTTCCAGGATAGGCCGGGTATTGGTGAGTTGATAAGTACAAAACTTTATCAGAGTTGTAGAAAATATCCTGGGTTCCGTTGCCGTGATGACCGTCAAAATCAACTATTAAAACTTTTTTGCCGCGATTAACTAAATTTTGCACAGCAATTGCAATATTATTGAATAAGCAAAAGCCCATCGCCTTGTTTGCAGTTGCATGATGGCCTGGAGGCCTTACCAATGCAAAATTATTTTCCTTTGCTGCCAGTATTGATGCTGCAGCTGCACAGCATGCTGCTTCATAACTATATTTGTTTGCGTATGTATCCTCATCAAGATGCAATTCTTTCTTAGAATGTTCTTCTATCAGTTTAATATGCCCCTTATTATAAACTAAATTAAGGTATTTTTCTCCATTTTCCAGTTTGGTTTCTTTTAGATCCTTGTTAAAATATGCAAGCCTTTCAGGGCATTCAGGGTGCTTGCTTTCCTCATGTTTAAGAAATATTTTGTTGTAAATAAATTGCATTTTTATTTTTGGAAATTTTTAAAAATTATATTGCGGGCTGTAACTAAAACTCCCTTATATCCTTAAATTCCTTATATCTTTTTTCCAGGTCTTCATGTTTAATGCTGCGCAACCTTTCTATGGAAAAACCTTCTGCATTGTAGGATGCTATTATGCTGCCGTATACAACCGCTTTCCTTAGGTTTGCTTCACTTAAGTCCTGGGTCTTGGCCAGATAGCCTGTAAATGCCCCACCAAAGCAATCACCGCATCCTGTAGGATCTTTTATGTTTTCCAAAGGGTATCCTGGCGCGTTGAAATGTTTGTTGTCTGTAAATAATAATGCTCCATGCTCGCCTTTTTTTATAATAAGGGCTTTAGTATTTAATTTTAAAGCAGCACTTGCAGCCTTTACCAGATTTGGAGTGTTAAAGATCTGCCTTGCTTCAGCGTCATTCAGAACCAAAACATCTGCTTTGTTTATCGCTTTCATAAGCTGGACTTTCTTATGCTCAATCCAGAAATTCATCGTATCCATAACAATTAATTCAGGTTTCTTTATTGCATCTATTACAGCTAACTGCAGTTCCGGATCTATATTTGCAAGAAAAACATACTTTGCTTTTTTATAATCTTTCGGAACCTCTGCCTTATAAGACTCCAAGGCATTTAGCTCTGTTCTTAAGGTCTTCGCCTCGTTCATGTCAAATTCATAGAATCCCTGCCACCTGAATGTTTTTTCACCTAATGCTACGCCTTTAGTGTCTATTCCCCTTTTGTTGAGAAATTTTATATGCTTGTCAGGAAAATCTTTTCCAATGATTGATAATATTCCTGGTTTTGAGAAAAAAGAAGCCGCAATGGACGCATAACAGGCAGATCCTCCAAGCACATTTTTAACGCTGCCGAAAGGAGTCTCTAATGAATCCAAAGCTACTGTTCCTATGATTACAGGGTCTATCATCTTATATTATTGAAAAGATACTATGTTTAAAAAGTTTTAGTAATTGTTAAGTAAACACGTAAAGTGTACATACGGGATGTGCCTTTTTAGGGGAGGCTGGCGGGCAAAAGCATGCAATGAAATTAATGAAAATGCTGTGTATATTCACTAAACACTTTTATGCAGCAAAATCAAGATGTAGCATTTTGACTCGCCCTGCATGCGACGTAGTTGCATGCTCGCTTGCAACACTGCTCTGGCACAGCCCCAAACCTGTTTACTTAGGAACTTTATTTTACACTAATTTAATAGTTGTAAGCAAAAGATTTAATAATAAATGCAGAAATAAAGTTAAGTTAAAGGTATTAATTGTTTAAAAAGAGGCAGATAATGGAAACTACAAACATTAGAAATTTCATATTTGGAGTTCTTCTTCTTGGATTTATTATTGTAGGTGGGGCGTATGCTTTTAGTTCAATAGAGGGCGTAGATTTATTTGACTCCCTATACTATGTCTTTTTAATCATAACCACTCATGGGAGTCCTTACAAAATAGCTACCGAATATGGGAAAGCTCTGGTTATGCT
>DAOVKD010000054.1 GCA_030631975.1 Candidatus Woesearchaeota archaeon | reverse complement strand
CTTCCAGACAATGCTCATTAAAGTGTGCTTGTTCCAGCTTTGGAAAATTGTTTTGCATAAGTTTAACCCTACCCAAAGGCGTTTCCCAGTAATCATTGGCATCCGCGACAATATCATTAAAATGAAAGGAGTGGGAAGGCCCTAATAATATTATTTTTTGTTTTTTGAATTTTTTTAATAAAGCGTACGCATAAGCTGCTACTGGCCCGGAATAGATATAACCTGCATGAGGTGCTACCAGGGCTTTTGGCTCTTTTTTTAGAGCAATGTCAGGAACATTTTTTAAGAATTTATTTAGCATACTTTCAAGCTCTTCTTTGCCTGCCGGGTAAAATGCTCCTGCTACAGCCGCATGCCTTGTTTTCATTTCCACACTCCCGGTATTTTACTGCCGCATTTTTTGCATTTTCCATCCTTAAGATTTTTAATTTCAACAAAATAACCGCTTCTTTTTATCAGGAGAGTATTACACTCAGGGCAGTGAGTTCCAGAATGTTCATCATCAAGGATATTTCCAACATATACATATTTCAGACCAGCTTTTTTGCCTATATCATAAGCCTTATGCAAGGTAGCGTCACTTGTAGAAGGAATGTCAGTCATTTTATAGTCTGGGTGAAAGGCAGTTATGTGCCAAGGGATATTTTTATCTATACCTGAGATAAAACCAGCAATTTTTTTTAGCTCTGCATCTGAATCATTTTTTCCAGGAATAATTAAAGTAGTGATTTCAATCCAGATTCCCAGCCTGTAAGCCAGTTTTATTGTTTCTAATACCGGCTGCAGCTTTGCTTTGCATATTTTTCTGTAGAATTCATCATTAAATGACTTTAAGTCAATGTTCATTGCATCTAGGTATGGCTTAATAAGCTTTAATGATTCTTCTGTTTCATAGCCATTTGTGACAAAAACATTTTTTATTCCTTTTTTACTGGAAAGCTTTGCAGTGTCGCATGCATATTCAAAGAAGATACTGGGCTCATTATAGGTATAGGCAACACCTGGTATGTTTTTTTCCGCACATATTTCTACAATTTTTTCTGGTGGAAGCTCATAACCAAATTTGCTGATTTCGAGATCTATATTTGCTATCTTTTTTTCTTTTAATAATTTACTGCGCAGCTCTTTTGTAATTTGAGAAATATCCCAGTTCTGGCAAAAGCTGCATGAAAAATTACATCCAACTGTGCCTAATGAGAATATTTCTGTTGCAGGCATGAAATGATATAATGGCTTTTTTTCTATAGGGTCTATATTAAAAGAGGATGCTTTTCCATAGACTAACAAATACAGCCTCCCATTCTTATTCTGCCTAACACCGCAAATGCCTGTGTCATCCTGTGAAATAATGCAGCCCTGCCTGCATGCTGTACAGGCAACTTTGTTGTTGCCTAACTTCTTATATAAAATTGCCTCATGCATAAGCCTGGATTATCTTAAAAGTTTAAAAATATTGTTGAAATTGCTGCAGATTGGGTGCAGTCAACTTAAGCCAAAGACTGGCAGAATGTGTAAAGTAAACCTATAAAGTATACATATGGGGCTGTGCCTATAATAGGGGAGGCGGGTGGGAAGAAGTAAGTAAGGAAATTTATCAAAATGTTGCGTATCTTCACTAAAGTTTTTAGACAAACGCAAGCGAGATGCAACATTTTGGCTTCAGTTCCGCTCTGGCACAGCCCCAAACCTGTTTACCTAGAAACTGGACTTGCAGAATGATAATCTTTAAAAACAAAACTCTTTTCTTTTAGGCTATGGAATTGCCAAAGCGGTATAATGCAGAAGAGTCAGAAAAGAAGTGGATAGAGGCATGGGAGAAAGAAAACATCTATAAATTTGACGCCAAAAGCCAAAAGCCAATATTTTCTATTGATGTTCCTCCGCCATATGCTTCTGCAGGTCATTTGCATATTGGTCATGTTTTGCATTAATTGGGAAAAATACAAAGTTAGACTCTTGCCCAGATAAGGGTTATACAGATAATGTTATATGTGCATCAAGCGTATATTTAGAAGGTGCTGAAAACTATTATTATGAGGATTTTTCATCGGAATATTCATTAAGTAATAGCCTTCATACCGCATTTGTATCTCCTTCAAAAGCACCGAAGGTTTATAATAAGATTGTAACTTTTATTAAGAAATAATGAAAATAAAATGGAATCAGATAAAGCATTAGTTGTATTTCGGAGTAAGAAAATCAGAAGGACTTGGTTTAAGGATGAATGGTATTATTCTTTAGTTGATATTGTCAAAGCTTTAACAGAAAGTGTTAATCCTACTGATTATTTGAAAAAACTGCGTAAAAGAGATGTGGAGCTTGGAAGTTACATAGGGACAAATTGTCCCCATGTAGAAATGCTGACTGAAAAAGAGAAAAGGAGAAAAGTTCTTGCAGGAAATACAAAAGATGTTTTTAGGCTTATCCAGTCAATTCCTAGCAAAAATGCTGAACCTTTTAAGAGATGGCTTGCAAAAGTAGGAAAAGAACGAATTGATGAAATAGAAAATCCAGAACTTGCTCAAGCAAGAATGAAAGAAATTTACTCTGCAAAAGGTTATCCTAAAGATTGGATTGATAAACGATTAAGAGGTATTGCGATAAGGCAAAATCTGACAGATGAATGGAAAGAAAGAGGTATTGAAGAACAGAAAGATTTTGCCATTCTTACAGCAGAGATTTCTAATGCAACATTCGGAATGATTCCATCTGAGTATAAAAAATTCAAAAACCTGCCAAAACAATCAAAAGCTAATTTAAGAGATCACATGAATGATTTGGAGTTAATTTTTACAATGCTTGGGGAACGTATGACAACAGAACTTTCACAAGAAGAAAAACCAGAAACTTTTACTAAAAGCAAAGATGTTGCCAAAAGAGGTGGAAAAGTTGCAGGAAATGCTAAAAAAGATGCTGAAAAAGAATTAGGTCGTCCAGTAACAACTAGACAAAACTATCTTTCTGAACCTGAAAAAAAGAAGAAACTCCAAGATAAAAGTAAGAAGTAAGGAACTCCCTTTCTAGTTTAAAATTGTCCCCTTTCTAAAACAAATCTCTTTTTCAAAGAAAAAGACTATATGTGTGAAGCACGAACTCCCCCGTTTTTACCGTCTAAGAAATGGAAATTTTATTGAACTTAACACTCTCTATATGTTATACAACATTTTTCCCTATTAACACTATCTTTAAGAATCCAATAAACCTTTTTACCTAATACCTTTAGCCCAACAACAAACTTTAAAAACAAAACTCTTTTCTTTCAGGCTATGGAATTGCCAAAGCGGTATAATGCAGAAGAGTCAGAAAAGAAGTGGATAGGGGAATGGGAGAAAGAAAACATCTATAAATTTGACGCCAAAAGCCAAAAGCCAATATTTTCTATTGATGTTCCTCCACCATATGCTTCTGCAGGTCATTTGCATATTGGTCATGTTTTGCATTATACGCAGTTTGAGATTATTGCAAGATACAAAAGGATGACGGGATTTAATGTTTATTTTGCGCCATGCTTTGATAATAATGGACTGCCAACTGAAAAATATGTTGAAGAAAAATTCAATATTTCCAAAGACAGCATAACAAGAGCTGAATTTAGAAAATTATGCAGAGAGGAAAGCGCTAAAGTTGAAAAGGCCTATGCTGATAGGGTATTTAAGGCTTTAGGTCATAGTTATGACTGGTCCTTATTATATACGACAATTGATCCAGAAGCTCAAAAAGTTGCTCAAACCTCTTTTCTTGAATTAGTTAAACAAGGAGACTGTTACAGGAGTGAAGAGCCGACAATATGGTGCACTGAGCATCAAACAGCCTTAGCGCAGGCAGAAGTTGAGGATTTGTCAAGAACTGCAAAACTTAGCCATATATATTTTGATTTGGAAGATGGCGGTAAAATAGAGATTGCTACTACAAGAGCAGAGTTCTTACCAGCCTGTGTTGGTATTTTTATTCATCCAAAAGACAAAAGATACAGAAATTTGGCTGGAAAAAAGGCAATTGTTCCTTTATTCAAACAAAAGGTTTTGATTATGGAGGATGAAAAGGTTGATATGGAGTTCGGCTCTGGAATTGTAATGATATGCACCTTTGGGGATACTACTGATATAGACTGGTGGAAGAGATTTAAGCTTCCTTTAAGGATTTGTGTAACAAAAGAAGGTAAGCTAAACGAGTTAGGCGGTAAATTTAAGGGTTTAAATTTAGATGAAGCAAAAAAAGCTATTATAGAAGAATTAGATAAGGAGGGAAAGCTGATAAAACAGGAAAACTTGCAGCAAACTGTTGGAAGCTGCTGGAGATGCAATACGCCAGTTGAATTTATAATTACAAAGCAATGGTTTATTAAAACATTAAAATACAAGGACGCATTAATAAAACAAGGAAGAAAAATAAAATGGTATCCTGGTTTTTACAAAGCAAGATATGAAGATTGGACTGCCAACTTGGCATGGGACTGGTGCATAAGCAGACAAAGATATTATGGGGTTCCTATCCCTGTTTGGTATTGCAAAAAATGCGGAAAGGAAACATTTCCAGATAAAAAAGACCTGCCGGTTGACCCTGCTAGGGGAAAACCAAAAAAAACATGCTCCTGTGGAAGCAATGAATTTATCCCGGAATATGATGTTTTTGACACATGGATGACTTCTTCAATGACGCCAGAGATAGCAGTAAGATGGCTGGAAAAACCTGATAAATTCAAAAAAATGTTTCCAACATCTTTAAGACCCCAAAGCCATGATATAATAAGAACATGGGCTTTTTATACAATATTAAAAGCTTATCTTCACTTTAATGAAATTCCCTGGAAAGATATTGCAATTGGAACATTTGTTCTGGATCCAAAAGGAAGAGGAATGCATAAATCCAAAGGAAATGTGATATGGACGAAAGACCTATTATCAAAATACAATGTTGATAATATACGCTACTGGGTTGGCAAAGCGACATTTGGCGAGGATTTAGCTTATCAGGAAAAAGACTTAATTGAAGGAAAAAGATTTATTACAAAACTCTGGAATGCTTCAAAATTTACGTTTATGCATCTGGATGATTACAATTTAGAGAAAACAAAAAAACTAGAAATAATAGACAGATGGATTTTATCCAAACTCAGCATATTAGTTAAAGAAACAACAGAAAACTTTGATAGATATAAAACAGGAGAAGTTACAAGAAAAACAGAAAACTTTTTCTGGCATGAATTCTGCGATAATTATCTTGAAATAATAAAAGACCGCCTGTATAATGAAAAAAGAGGCAAAGAAGGAAGATTATCTGCGCAATACGGCTTGTATCATACTTTACTGACAATTATAAAATTAATGGCCCCTATAACTCCTTTTATAACAGAAGAACTTTACCAGTTTTATTACAAAAAGCATGAAAAAAGCAAAAGTGTGCATCTTACAGGCTGGCCGTCTCTTAATCTGTTGGACAGCGATGCTGAAAAGATTGGAGATTTTTTTGTTTATGTTCTGCAGCATGTCAGAAGGGCAAAATCCGAGAGGTATTTGTCATTAAAAAAACCAGTTAAAAAAGTTATTGCCAATGGCAAAATTACAAAGGAAGATTTTGAAAAAATAAAGCAGGATTTAACTG
>DAOVKD010000034.1 GCA_030631975.1 Candidatus Woesearchaeota archaeon | reverse complement strand
TCGCTTATTTCCCGCGTGAGTCTCTGAAAGCTTTGGCATTGCAATATTATAAATACGGAAGGGGAAGGTATTATACAACTTTAAAACATAAAAAAATAACATCTTTCAGACAAATAGGGCCAGTTATCTTAGTTATTGGCCTATTCCTTTCGTTAGTGTTAAGCTTCTGGAAAGCCTCGCTTATCCTTGTCCCCCTTTCATATTTATTAGCTCTGTTCTTGATATCGCTTCTTAGCTGGCCGAAGGAATCCATACCAATAAAGCAAAGGCTCTTGATAGGATTGGCATGGGGGATAATGCATGTAAGCTGGGGGATGGGGTTCCTAAGCTACTTGATTTTTTGGAGAAAAATCAAGTAGTGATTGAGGTTAAGATCAAGATAATTCATCATGAATGAAGTGACGAGGATTCCATGGGGAAAGGTTTTTTCTAATTTTGTGTGGATTCTGGGAGCGTCTATAATTTTGGCTGTTTTTAGTTATCACGAATTTCTGGCATATGTACAGAAAGCTAAAAGAATAGAAGTCTTTAAAAGAAACTCCTTCAAGAAGCCCTTTCTCTTCGGGCTGATTTTAGTTACAGCGGGCGTTTGTGCTTCTATTCATCAGCCGTGGCTGGCAGCAATCTTGGGTGTGGTTGTGTTCTTACTGATAATTTGGTTTGTAAAAATTGTCAAAATTCAATCGTCAAGAAGCAGGAAAAAAAAGATTGAAAATATTGAAATTTAAAAAGGAATCAAAAAACAAGTGGCTGAAAATCCTTGTAGGCTTCGCTATTACAGCCTTGGCTTTATGGCTGAGCTTCAGAAAGCTTGACTTGGAAGTATTAAAAAAAACGTTCTTCCAGGTTAATTTCTTCTGGGTCATTTTGGCTCTTGTTAATACCATTTTAACTGTATATGCTCTTGGCTGGCGGTGGCGAATATTACTGAAGCCAGAAGGAAAAATTCCTTTAAGCAGTTTATTCCGATTGAATATAATTTCCCAATATACAAACATTATAATGCCGGCTCGCTTGGGTGAAGTTGTAAGATCCTATCTGGCATCTAAGCAATATAAAATCTCTGGGGCTTATGTCGTGGGCACCGTTGCAATAGAAAAGTTCCTAGATTTCATTGTTTTTGTTTCTCTATGGATTTTAGTCCCAACTTTTTTTTCTATGCAAAAGGAGGTTAAAGGGTATAAAATTGCTCTTTTTTTTTCTATCCTGGCAACACTTATTCTGGTTCTTATTATCTGGCAACCAAAGATCTTTCTTAAATTGATTAGCTTTCTCTCGCGTCTTTTGCCAAAGAATTCAAGGCAGAGAGTTATAAATTTTCTTGAACAAGGGATAGAAGCCTTTGGATTACTCAAAAGGGCAAAAACCTTACTCCTCGTCGTTGCCTTAACCTTTGGTTTTATCGTTGGACAGGTTTTAACGAATTTTTTTTTATTTAAAGCCTTTCATTTAAGACTTTCTTTCTGGGTGGGTTTGGTTGTGCTCCTGGCGATTCAAGTCGGGAATATCCCTCCTTCTGTTCCTGGGAAAATAGGTATTTTTGAGTACGCCGTTATTTTAGCACTTTCTGTATTCGCTATCTCTAAAAGTCAGGCATTGAGTTACGGGATAATGCTGCATGTGGTAGCATACCTGCCGAAGATTCTGCTAGGATTTATCTTTATTGCCACCATGAAAGAACTAAGGCCTAGGAGAGTAAGGATTAAGGCATAAACCATAAGGATTAGGAAAAATGGCAGTTAAAGGGAGATACAAAAGGTCATTACTTATTTTGATTGGGGATGTGCTTATTGTGCCGTTTTCTTATGTGGCAGGTTACTATTTGCGGTTTGGAAATCTTGCTGGCTTCAGCGAAATAATTCCCTCGTTGCTTTTAATTTTAATAACATTAAGCTATCTGGCAATTTTTTATTTTTTTGATTTGTATGAGCTAAAGCCAAATTATTTTACAGTGAATTCTTTTGTAAACATATTAATTAGTATTCTTGTTGCAGGAGTTTTAATTTCTTTCTTAAAGTACGGACTCTTTTTGTTTCCTATCGGCAGAGGAATTTTTATCTTGGCTAATCTCATCATCCTTGTTTTTGTTTTTATCTGGAGAGGCTTTTGCCATCAATTATTTAAATATTTAATCAAACCTAAAAGATTAATCATTGTTGGTGCCGAAAAAGCAGGCCAGGAAATAGCCCAAGTTATTGAATCAACTGTCAATGATTTCGAGCTATTAGGTTTTTTAGACGATGATGAAAGAAAGAAAGGAAAGTTTTTCGCTGAAATTAAATTAAAAGTACTTGATTCAACAGATAAAATTCCAGCTCTAATTGAAGATAATAAAGTTGATCAAATTGTTTTAGCTAATCCCCAAGAAAAGAATCCTCTATTAACAAAAAATATATTAAATGCACGCTTAAAAGGAATTGAAGTAATTGATATGCCTGATATGTATCAGCTTTTAAAAGAAAGAATCCCGATTAAATACATCCAGGATGATTGGCTTTTGAAAGAGAAGGGATTTGATTTGTCTGGCAAAATATTTATGATAAAAGTCAAACGATTAATAGATATAGCTATCCCATCTTTAATTCTTCTTGTAAGCTTGCCTCTTTGGCCAATAATTGCATTATTTATTAAAATCAATTCTAAAGGGCCTGTATTTTATGCTCAAGAAAGAGTTGGCAAAAATGAATCCTTTTTTTCTTTATATAAGTTCAGGTCTATGATTGACAAAGCTGAAAAAAAGGGTGCAGTTTGGGCCGATGAGAATGATAAGAGGATTACTTTTGTTGGGAAAATATTGCGAAAGTTACATTTGGATGAACTACCTCAACTTTTGAATGTTATTAAAGGAGATATGAGTCTATTAGGCCCTCGGCCAGAAAGGCCTGAATTTGTTGAAGATTTTAAGAAGAAAATTCCTTATTATTCCTTTCGCCATTTCATAAAGCCTGGGCTAACAGGATGGGCACAGGTCAATTACCCCTATGCTTCTTCTCTTAAAGATTCTGGAGAAAAGTTGGAGTATGACCTGTATTATATCTCACATATGAATTTGCTTCTGGATCTAAAAATTCTCCTAAAAACAGCAAAGACTATTGTCTTTAGGAGGGAGAGTAAAGAAGGTAGAGGTTGAGGGGAAGGATTAGATTGAGGTTAAAGATTAAATCTAGAACTATTAAAGAAATCATACCTCTTCTTATTGTTATCATCATTGCTCTGCTAACTTTGCCTATAAAAGGTGTTCTAATTACTAATAGTGCATCCAAGTATATAAATGAAGCTAACAAAATTTTGTATGAAAAAGATCCTGGAAAGAAAAACTATGACATTCTAACAACAAGGAGACCGCTTTTTCCAATAATAATAGCTTCAGGGTTTAAATTATGGGGAAAAAGCGTTCAGTCTGCTTCTTTAACAACCCGAATATTCTTTGCCCTGGAGATTATTCTGATTTATGTATTGGGCAGGATTTTTTATAGTAAAGCTGTTGGGCTTCTTTCCAGTGGTTTGGTTTTAACTTCATTTGGTGTAAATTTAGTAGCAAGACATATTGATACTGATATTGTTCTTCCCTTTTTTATCCTATTGTTTGTTTTAATTTATCATATTGCTTTGAGTCGATCGAGCCGCATCTGGGCAGTTTTTGCCGGTATAAGCTTAGGATTAGCATTAATGGTTAAAGAATCTGCTTTGTTTTGTTTAGGTCTTCCTTTTGGTATGGTTTTATTAGGCCCTAAGGGGAAAAGATGGGAATATGCAAAACTAGGCTTTTGGGTTATAGGAGCCTTGGTTATCCCTCTGGTCTTATGGGCTATTTTTATGTTTATAACAAGTGAATCTTTCGCTTCTATGCTTAATACTGCATATAAAGTGTCAACATACAGAATGCGTCCATTTTCAGATTGGGCATATTTGTTTACCACTGGTTTTCCAAAAACCATTTTTAAATTCTACCTGAGTTTTTTGCAGAAAGTAACACCTTTATCTTTTCTTATGATTTTTGGGTGGTTTTTTGTATTCATCCGAGGGCTTATTTCGAAGAAAACATCTGATCTTATTCTTACAATTTTAGTGCTATGTTCCCTGCCTTTAATCTTACAGTTAGCAGATGAGGGAGATAGGCTTGGTCAAATAACCATGGTTTACATGTTTCTTTATATTACCTTTGCAGCATTTGTTGTCTCAAGTATCTCTTTATTAGTTGGTTATGCAGTTAAGTTTAGTAATAAATATAAGAAATTGAATATTTTTAATACAGCAATTAGAAAATATCCCAGAATAATCAATATTTTTTTGATTGTAGTGGCAGCATTCTTTTTAATAAAAGCACAATTATTTGATAAGAATGATAGTACCTGGAAAACTTGGACAGAAGATCCTTATCCATTATCAATTTTTTCAAAAAAACAATTTGAAATATATGGACGATACACATTAGAACATCAGGAGGCAGTTGAATGGCTGAAAAAAAATGTTATAAGACACGACAAAATAGTTGCTGATGGATATACAAACGAAGCATTGAACTTTTTTGGAGTTGGAGATTATGAAATTCCTGAGTTCCATCCTGCAAAAGCTATCACTGTTTCTTCTGGTTCCATAATAAAGAGAGATGACAACGTGCGGCCTCTTTATCTTATTACCTACACGAACTTCCAAATCGGTACACAAAGACATCGTGAAATATACTATATATTTGAAGAAGATATCGTAACTGCTTTGAAGAAAGAAAATCCGAATTATGTTGTTATTTCCGCGAGAGGTTTGTTCCTTGGATCTTATTTTGATCAAGCTGAATGGGCCTTTTTAAAATTTCATAACAAACGTGTTAAAATTTATGAAATTCACCTTGATAGATTTGCACCTATTACATTTGAGAATGTTGGAGTCAATGACACTATCAATGATCATATCGCATGGCTTGAGAAAAATCATCCTGATGAGTATTTGCTATTTAAAGAAATAATTGAAAGTTTCGGATTTACCATAGATGAACTTAAAAATAGTCAATTGAGATTTGCCCAAGGGCATATTTATTAAGAGAAGCTTCGATTTCGGGTAGAAGAGGGGACAGACAACTTTTTCTAAAGATGGAAACATCCTAACAGAAAAAGTAGCTTGTCCTTTTTTTTATTTAAACCAAATGTGGGTTTGATGAATCAAACCCCTACATAAAAGAGACTTAGATGGTTAAGAAATATATCTACAGATTGATTCATAGTATCGGTCTGTTAGCAGCAATAATAAATGTATCTTTTTTAAGTTTCGAGTTGAGAACAATATTAACTGAAGATACACTGCTAATTAAGCTGATTATTTCAACTTTAGGCAGAGTCTTCATAATTTTTATGTTTTTTTCCATTTATGCGGGTCTTTTTGATTCTTCAATAGCAAAAATAATTAACGACGACTCAAAAAAATTTGTTTCTTTTTCTTCTCTTCTAACAACAAGAAAAGAATTCCTATATAAAGTTTTCATCCACTGGGGAGGAATTTTTTTAATCATTGGAATGTTTTCTTTTAACTGGATTTCTTATGATATGGGACTTATTTATACCCAAATAATAGGAATTTCTGATTTGCATATATTTCTTTTATGCTCTTTCTTATTAATAGTTCAAAAAAAAATCTTTGAAAAAGAAATAATTCTCCTCTTGATTATTTCAATCTTTTTTATAGCTTTTTCTATAAATCAAGGAAACGGCATATTTTCAACTCTTCAAGGTTTCAAGGATTATTTTTCAGTTATCTGGCTTTATATCTTTTTTAAGTATTTTCGTTTTAAAAACGAAACTATCACTCACTATATAAATTTTCTAAAATTGGTGATACTGGTGCAAATTCCGATACAAATTTTGCAACTCATAATGTTGAGAGATGCAGAATTTTGTTCAGGAACATTTGGATTTCATCAAACAGGAGTAATGGGTATATTCATAACAGGTGTAGTTTTGTACATCATATCCGTTAAAAAGCTGGATAAAAAAATGTTGTTATTAATACTTTATCTGAGTTTATCTCCACTTATTGCCTCAGCAAAGGTTTTTTTCATCATAAACTTTTTCCTGGTTCCATTTATTCTTATAAAAAAGTATAAGGTAAGGATTTCAAGCAGGGTCCTTTTGATCGTGATTCTCTGTTTGCTTTTTCTAGGCTTTCTTAACGTACATAGATTCTGGTATGACGAGCATGGGAAAAAATCACTAAATCCATTCTACTATTTTACAAGCGAATATTATGGGACCTTTTTTGCTGTCAAGTCCTCCCACTTGCTCAGAGGAGGAGCAGTTGTATGGGCATATTCAACTCTCAAAGATGAAAATAAACTATTTTTCGGACGAGGTATAGGATGGGTTAGAAATTTGACATCTAGAGAACTTGAAAGATTTCAAAAATTAGCTATTGGATTTGATTTTCCGATGGTCTTACTGTTATGTGGAGTCTCTGGTTTGTTGATATTTTTATACTTAGCTTATAATCTTTTCAAAATGAGAATTCGAATAACTCTTGCTAAACCAGAATTAAAAATTTTTATTTTATTTCTTGCTTTGCTTTATTTAATAGCAGGTATTTATACTCAAGGATGGATAAGCAAAACGACAGGTTATTGTTTTGCCATGTTGATTGGTATCCTATCAAATAGATATAACAAGAAATTTTTCATTGAGAAATATTTAATATAGAACAGTGGAAATGCGTAATATTAAAATAATATCTACTTCCAAACTCTTTGGTTTTTACGCAAATCCAATACAGATAATGAAGATGGCAGATGTATTTTCATATATGGGATTTAATGTAGAAATTTTTGTGCCAGGATGG
>DAOVKD010000163.1 GCA_030631975.1 Candidatus Woesearchaeota archaeon | reverse complement strand
TCTTTGCTGCCGTCGTCAACAACAATAACCTTGTCAACATATTTTTTTGTTTCTTTAATTACATTATTGATGAGTTTTTCTTCGTTATATGCAGGTATTATTGCAAATATTTTTTTTTTTCATATGTATAAAAAGGTAAGTTTGAGGCATTTAAAAATTATTGGGTGTTTTGGAGTTTGTCGATTAATTTGAATATAAGCCAAGCTGTGCCAAAGCAGACTTTAGACAAAATGTTGCATCTTGATTTCTTTATTAAATATCATTTCATGCACATACACAACATTTTAATTACAATCATTGCTTTATTTTGCCCACCCACCTCCCCTAAATTAGGCACAGCACTATAAAATAGTGTATTTATATTCAGAATAATCAAAACTGCCCTTCCCAGCCGTATTGCTTTGCATGGAATAACTCTGGAGTCGGCATCCATGTCTTTAGACTTAAATAAGCTTTTACCTTGCTTTGGATCCTGTAGACATCTCTCCATAAGTCTTTCTGCCTCTTTTCAATATGGGCATGCATTATCCTTTCTTCGTATATATGCTTAAAGTGTTTCAAAAGCTTGTGATTCTTCCACTTATCGCCTAAATCTGATATTATTCTTGCTTTAAAAAACATTTCCAGCTCTCCAGACTGGGTAGTCATTTTCTTTCCCTGATGCACTATTTCCCTTTCCTCCACACTAACTACGTGCCAGTCCAGATCCAATATGTTCAGAAAATAATCGCTTCTACGCCCTTCATGATGTTTTTGCGCCCTCCACCATACCCAATACTCTTTTCCGCCATAATGTATGCCGCGCTGATAAACATTCTCAGAATACAGTGTTTCTAAATCTGAATGCGCTGTAAGATCTGCCTCTTGATCCTCAAAACCATGCCATCCCTCTTCCAATAATAACTCGTGCATCATTACATACAGATTCTTCAAAGAAAAAACATCCTTATACTTTACACTAAATGCTGGAATGTCTCTTACAACACTTCCTGTATTAATTCCTGAATTAGGGCCTGATTTAATTGTTTCTATGTAAACCATAAAACTATCTGGGCATATTAAACTTATAAATCTTTCGGTATCGTATACTGGTATAGATATTTATGTACTTCAATAAAAGCGCAATTCATTATAACAGCAAAAATAATTTAAATAGAATACAGTTTTTAATTTGTGATGAGACAATGCTTATTGGAATAATAGGGAAACCTTCGAGCGGCAAGTCAACATTCTTTAAAGCAGCTACACTGGCTGAGGCAGAAATTGCAAATTATCCATTTACCACAATTAAGCCAAATCATGCTGTAGGGTTTGTTAAAGTAGATTGCGCAGACAAAGAATTCAATGTAAAATGCAATCCACGATTTGGTTATTGCTTAAAAGGAAAAAGATTTGTTCCTGTTGATTTAATAGACGTAGCAGGGTTGGTTCCTGGCGCTCACAAAGGTCATGGAATGGGGTTAGAGTTCCTCAATGATTTAAACCAGGCAGATGCTTTAATACACATTGTTGATATATCAGGAAGTACAAATGAAAAAGGAGAACAAGTTCCTGCTGGGAGCTATAATCCTGCTAACGATATAAAATTTTTGGAAATAGAGCTGGACATGTGGTATCTGGGATTAATAGAAAAAGGGTGGGAGCCATTTGCCAGAAAAGCAGTTCAAGAGAAATCAGAATTGACTAAAGCTTTATCTTCTCATTTGACCGGGTTAGGCGTAAATGAAGAGATGGTAAAAGGGCTGGTAAAGAAATTAGAGCTGCCTGAAAACCTTTCAGAATGGAATGAGAACATACTAAAAAAATTAGCCATAGAATTAAGAAAAACCACAAAACCAATGCTTATAGCCTGTAATAAAATGGATGTTCCTGGAGCAGCAGAAAATTTCGCAAGAATAGAAAAAGAATTTCCTGATCGTATGCTGGTCGCCTGCTCTTCTGAGTCTGAGCTTGCATTAAGAGAAGCTGCAAAGCATGATTTAATTGACTATATTCCCGGAGAAAATGACTTCAAAATAAAAAACGGTCAGTTAAATGAAACGCAGAAAAAGGCGCTGGATTTTATAAAAAATAATGTTTTAAAAAAGTTTGGTGCAACCGGCGTCCAGGAGATTATTGATAAGTCTGTTTTTGAACTATTAAAACATATAGCAGTGTTTCCTGTGGCAACAAACAGATTAAGCGACAAAGACGGAAGAATTCTGCCAGATTGCTTCCTTATACCAGAGAAAACAACAGCATTAGACTTTGCTTTTAAAATACATACAGATATTGGCAATAATTTTATTAAAGCAGTTGATCTAAAAACAAAACAGGTAATTGGTAAGGAGCATTCAGTTAAGAATAGGGATGTGATAGAAATTGTGACAAGTAAATAATTATTTATTCTTAAACCTTTCAAAACTCTGCACCAGATCAATCATATACTTGCCGTCTTCAACCTTAAATACTAATGGCTCTCCTTTGAATAAATGCACCAGGTCAAGCTCATACTTTCCCGGCCTCAAAACCCTTATAGCTTCTAAGTCAAGAATTACTGGCTGGTCTTTATCAATTTCGCTTCCAACCAAATCAAAGACATCCTGTTCAATTTGTTCCTTATCTTTTTTAGTTAAGTTAGCTTCTTCTGTTATTTTCTTTATATCTTCCAGTTTTTCTTTCTTGATAAAGAAAAAAAGCCTGCCCCCGCAGCTACAGCCTTTCAGCAGTTCCTGTGCTCCATCCTCATAGAATGTATTGCACCTTACGCATTGATGCGGCATT
>DAOVKD010000094.1 GCA_030631975.1 Candidatus Woesearchaeota archaeon | reverse complement strand
TTTCCTGACACAGTTCAATACCTATACCATATAATCCCGCCAGAGTTTAAATTGAGTGAAGAAAAATACGAAATACTGGACACTGCAAGAAAAATAATGGCAGAGCACAAGCCAAAAAGGAGCGAATTTGTAGACCCTGAAAGAATGCGCCAGGTTTTTTTTAATGTCGGCTCGGATTTAATTGACGAATTATCTGCCCAAAAAGATGTAAACATGAGTTCTGCTGAGATTGAGCAGTTAACACGTATTCTTGTCCGCTATACTGTTGGTTTTGGCTTAATTGAGGTTCTGCTGCAGGATGAAAAAGTGCAGGACATAACAGTAAATAACCAGATCGGAGAAACCCCGATGTTTATTGTGCATCAGGATTTTGGCGACTGCAAAACAAATATAATTCCTACAACTACAGATGCTGAGTCATGGGCAACAAAATTAAGGCTTATTTCCGGAAGACCATTAGATGAGGCAAATCCCATTTTGGATACAGAGCTCAATGTTACAGGAGCAAAGGCAAGAGTAGCAGCAGTTGGGCAGCCGCTAAACCCGTATGGCCTTGCTTATGCTTTCAGAAGGCATAGGGACAAGCCATGGACCTTGCCATTATTTATTAACAACAGAATGATAAGTCCTCTGGCAGCAGGTTTACTGAGTTTCTTGATTGATGGCAGCAGAACGCTGCTTGTAGCAGGCACAAGATCAGCAGGAAAAACATCATTATTAGGATCACTGCTTGTGGAATTGATGAGAAAGTACCGCGTTATTACAATTGAAGATACATTAGAGCTTCCAACTGCTTCATTAAGAAAGCTGGGTTATAATATACAGCCCATGAAAGTAGCTGCTGCTTTGACAAAAGGCTCTGCAGAAGTGCCTGCTGATGAAGGCATAAGAACAACATTAAGGATGGGTGATTCAGCTTTAATAATTGGAGAAATTCGTTCAAAAGAGGCGCTGGCGCTATATGAAGCCATGAGAATTGGCGCGCTGGCAAATGTTGTTGCCGGAACAATCCATGGAGACAGCCCATATGGGGTTTTTGACAGGGTTGTCAATGATCTCCAAGTCCCCAGGACAAGCTTCAAGGCAACAGATATTATCATTGTTGCAAATCCCATAAGAAGCCCGGACGGGCTGCACAGATGGCGCAGAGTCACACAAATAACTGAAGTAAGGAAGCACTGGGAAAACGACCCTTTATTAGAAAATGGCTTTGTCGATTTAATGAAATACGACACCAGGACAGACCAGCTTGAGCCGACAGACGAATTAATAAATGGTGAAAGTGAGATTTTAAAAGGCATAGCCGGCAATGTTAAGGAATGGGCAGGAAGCTGGGATGCCGTTTGGAACAACGTCTTATTAAGGGAAAAAATAAAAGAAACTCTCCTGCAGGCTGCCAAAAAGTCCAAAATGCTGGATTTGCTTGAGGCAGATTTTGTTGTGAAGGCAAACGATCAATTCCATAAAATATCAGACAACATCAATCAGGAAGTTGGCAGTTTAGACAGCAAAAGGATTTTTTTTGACTGGAATGAATGGCTGAAAACAACCATGAAGAAAATGAATATGAAATAAAAATTAATCAAAAAAAGAGGTGAATTTATTTCTTTAAATGCCAGGTAAAAACGAGAAACAAAGGATGCAGGATTTGATTGAAGTTTATAAGGGCCAGATAGAAAAAGAGCTGGGGACAAGAATATACAGCCCAAAAACCACATCCAAGGAATATCAGGAATTTAAGAGAGAACTCATGCCAAGGCATTTAACTTTCTACGAAAAAGTATGCAATTTAAGTGAGAAAATCATTAAGATAAAGCCGGACAAAAAGAATGAGAAAACTATTACAGACAGCATTAATATAACGCACCTGAACGTTACATCCTCTGGAGTTGCCTCATTTTCATTTTTAGCTCCGATTTTTATAATTGTATTTGGCTCCTTATTTTCTTTTCTTTTCTTTCAGTCAGTCTTTTTTGTTCTTTTCTTCCTTATAATTGGGGTTTCCTTGATAATACCCTTGAGAAAATTACCTGAGTATACTGCAAACAGCTGGCGTTTAAAGGCGAGCAATCAAATGGTTTTGTGCATATTTTATGTTGTAACCTGTATGAGGCATACAAGCAATTTAGAGAATGCATTGGGATTTGCCGCGGACCATTTAGCGCCTCCATTGAGCATTGACTTAAAAAAAGTGCTTTGGGATGTTGAAACAGAGAAGTATGAGAGTGTTAAGGAAAGTCTTGACATGTATCTTAAAACATGGAAGAAATGGAATTTTGAGTTTATTGAGGCATTTCAGCTAATTGAGGGATCTTTATACGAAGGAAGCGAGCAGCGCAGGCTTAATTCTTTGGATAAATCATTGGATGTCATTTTAAGTGAAACTTACGAAAAGATGCTGCATTATGCGCATAATCTCCAAAGCCCGATAACCATGCTGCATATGCTGGGAATAATCCTCCCTATTTTAGGTTTAGTCATACTGCCCATGATAGTAAATTTTATGGAAGGTGTCAAATGGTACCATATAGCTGCCTTATATAATATAGCGCTGCCTGTTGTAGTCTATTATCTGGGAAAGGGTATTCTGTCAAGAAGACCGACTGGATACGGGCAGACAGACATATCAGAAGAAAATCCTGAACTTAAAAAATACAAAAATGTAATAATGAAATTCGGAAAATTTGAATTTTTGATAAGCCCTATTTTCTTCAGCATTCTAATAGGAGCATTATTATTCCTCTTAGGCATCAGCCCGCTTATACTGCACTCTCTTAATTTTTCTGATATAGGATTCGGCACAGAAGACTTGTTAAGTGTATGCGGCAGGAAGTTCTGCTTATTAGGCTATAGGCAAAGCATTGTAACTGGCAGCCCAATAGGCCCGTACGGCATTGGCGCATCTATTCTAAGCCTGTCAGTAACATTAGCCTTTGGCTTGGGTTTGGGAATTTTTTACACATTAAGATCAAAAAACGTGATAAGGATAAGAAAAAGGGCTGAAAAGCTTGAGCTGGAATTTGCGTCAGCGTTATTTCAATTGGGAAACAGATTAGGAGATGGATTGCCTGCAGAGATAGCTTTCGGTAAAGTGGCAAATACAATGGAAGGGACTGTATCTGGATCTTTTTTTAAACTTGTAAGTATGAACATCAGCAAACTAGGGATGAGTATTAAAAAAGCAATATTTGACCCGGTGCATGGCGCCTTAATAACATTTCCATCAAATTTAATTGAAAGTTCAATGAAAGTTTTGATACAATCCGTTAAAAAAGGCCCGGTTATAGCCGCGCAGGCATTGACAAATATTTCCAGATACATAAGAGAAATCCATAAGGTTAATGAACGGCTGAGAGATTTAATGGCAGACATAATATCGGATATGAATTCCCAGATAAAGTTCTTGACGCCTGCAATAGCCGGAATTGTCGTTGGAATTACAGCAATGGTAACCGGGATTCTTGGCAAATTAGGAGCACAACTCCAGACTATTACTGCGGGTACTGGCCAGCAGGTAGGTTTAATCAGTATCTTTGGGGATGGAATCCCGACATACCATTTCCAGATAATTGTTGGTTTATATGTTATCCAAATAACTTACATATTGACAATCCTGATAAACGGGATTGAAAACGGTTCCGATAATCTAAACGAGAAATACCTGTTAGGAAAGAATTTGATAAGAAGCACATTGCTTTACTGTTTTATTTCCCTTTTTGTCATATTATTATTCAACGTCATAGCCTCAAATATATTGACAGCTTCTTTTGGTTGAGAATTAGAACTAGTTAGCCAAATTTAAATAAAAAAGTGGGGACTCTGGGATTTGAACCCAGGACAACTACGTCTTCAGCGTATAGAGCTACTTTTTAAGTATGTGCTCTCCTTAGACGAAGGTCAAACTTCCCAGTCTGAGCTAAGCCCCCATTATAGTCTTCCAGAAATACAAATTATTTAAATTACTTTCGCTTAATCCCTACTCATCCTTAACTTCTTCTATATCAACTGGCTTGTCTTCCAGCTTTTCCTCAACCTTTTCCAGTCTTTTCTCTGACTCCTGATAGATTTTTTTGTCTTTCTCTTCATCTGGAGGGCTTGTCTCTTCTTTTTTGGTTTCTTTGCTCTCTCCAACAACCTCTAATTTACCTAACTTTCCTGTTGTCAGTTGAGGCTCTCCCTGCCATTCAGAA
>DAOVKD010000008.1 GCA_030631975.1 Candidatus Woesearchaeota archaeon | reverse complement strand
ATTTAAATAATATAACACTTTTAGATTCTAATGATAGTCTCTACTAAAGACCTTTCTGATGAACTATTAATCCAAAAAAATCCCGAGGTCTTTCAGTTAGCAAAAGAATTCTGGTTTAGATATAAGAATGAAATCTTCCATGATGGAAATAATACTTATTTAAGAAAATCTAATAGCATAGATGAATAAGAAGTGTGTGGTGTGTCATATACTATCTTGATGTCTACAATGACTTTAAACTTGTTTCACGCCATTGATAGCCGCTCTTAATGTATCCACATTAAACGTAATTCTGCTATCTTATACTACTTTTACGTAACATCAATATAATACGTAAGGAAGATAAGAGAGACAGCGCACCTAAGGAAAATATTGTTTTCCGAAGTTTTTAATCATTAAGAAAAGCAAAATTACAAAATATATTTCTGTTGTTATCATTAATAACATCTTAATTCACTCCCTCGATTTTTTACACACCAGCAGACATTTACAAAGGCTTGAGATAAGTGGGAATTTTTCCCAAAAATTCTCAATCTTTGATTTAAAGTTCCATAATCGAAAGTCATTCCAGTCAAACTAATTTTCAAAGGTGTGTCTTTTATTATGCTTAATTTATTATTTTCCATGAGAACTAGAGCATTAGCATATAAATCCTGCTTGAATATTCCCTCTTTTTTTTCTTCCCCTTCAACTTGAATTCTCTTTCGAGCATTATCCAGACCAATAACTTTTCTTTTTCCTATGACTTTTTGCAGAGTATCTAAAATTGGGCCTCCTAAGCCTCCACAATCAACGAAAATCCTTTTGAAGTCATATCTATCATTTAAATTCTTAATTTTTCCAATTGTGGCTGTTGTGTCCTTCATTTCTGTGGTTTCTGCTTTAAGAATTTCTACAATCTCTTCAGTTAATCTTGCAATTACAAAAGCATTTTGATCTCCACCAAATCTGGAAAAATCAACTCCCAGATATAAATTGCCTGACATTACAGGAGAAACAAGATTCATGCATTTTTCTACTAATTTTGTTGCAAAATATTGGTCAAACTTTTCTATGAATTCAGCAAGATATTCTTGAGTATATTCTATTTTTGGAAGTTTCCTTTTTTGTTTTTTCAAAAAGACTTTATCATATCTCTTAACTTTCTCTGCACTCACATGAATTCTTAAAAAATCCTTGTCTTTGAATGTTTCAAAGAATTTTCCTCTTTTTCCTTTTGGAGTTCCCAGCATAATTATCCAGCCAGTTCCTCTTGCTTTATGAGATGTTGCGAGCATAGGCACGACAGCAATCCAGACAGCCTCAGGAATTCCCTGAGCTTCATCCACAATTAAGAAATCTACAGTTAAGAATCTAATTTTTGCCCCTGTTTCTCCACATGGAAAAGCCAGAATTTGTGACCCATTTTTTAGAATTATTTTATTTGCTGTTGGCTCTGTTGCATAGATGCTTTTCTTTTTTACAGCTCTGTTGTATTCAACTCTGTTTTTAAAATCTTCAATTTTTATTTTCTTGCATCTTTCCGCATTATCATATTCAAACATTGCTCTGATTTTTTCATAAAGAGCTTTACTCTGTCTTTCAGCAGGAGCAATGATTAAAGTTGTTGTTCCAGGATATTCCAGTGATAATTTATAACCTCTGATAGCGACTGCTGTGCTCTTGCCAGTTTGCCGGCCACATCTCAATGCAATGTTTCCTTTATGCCTTAGAACTCTGTCTTGCCACGCATCTAATTTTATTTTTAAAATATTTTCAATCACTTTATTCTTCCAATTTTTTTTAATAGTTCTAATATCTCTTTTCCTGTCCTGATCGTAGAATTCATTTCAATAGCAAATAAAGAGAGGAGCTGTTCCTCATCAACTTCTTCTTCCTCCTCCATCAAAGTTTTATTATAATTGAATTGAATCCAATTAATTTTTCTTTCTCTACTCGACGCTGTTCCCATTTAATTTATCTCCTGCGAGTTTGTCAATCTCTTCTTTAACATAACAAGCATTTAATTTTCTATCACAGACCTCTTTCACCAACTTAATAAATTCTTTGACAAGATTCTTTAATTCTTCGAGCTCTTCTTTGGGTATTTGCCATTCTTCTCCCATATCATTATAATTTTTAAACCATTCATCCATCTTCTCACTTAAATTAAATTCTTTTTCTGGTGTTTCATTCCATTTTCTTAGTTCAATAAATTCTTTTTCCATTTTCCTTTGTTTTTAACCTCGCAATTTCCTTTCTTATTTTATTCCTGTTAGTAGGTATTCCCTTATACCCATAAGTTTTCATTAACATAATTTTTAATTTCTTTATTGTTTCCTTTTCCATTTTGATTATAAAACACCCCGATTTCTCGGAGTGTCTGTCGGGCAGGGTCAATTTATTTCGCTTGCCATGTTTCTGCCCAATGCCCCCAGCATGATTTAACTCACACTGAGAGTCAGACGCTTTTGTAAACCAAAACGCCAAAATGCCCCCAGCAGGATTTGAACCTGCATTTCCCCGTCGGGTGCCCTTCCAATAGACGATGGGGGTTAATAAATAAAAATTTAAATTATTTTTGTCATGTGGTTATCTTCATCTATTTCATAAACTTCTATTGCTTCTTTTGGTATTATTGTGAGATTGTCTTTTAACCAATTCTCTCTGATTTTATTAGTTACCTTTGAATCATCTGAGTCTATTAAAATTAAATGTTTAACCATTTTACTCAAAAGCCTCTTTAGCTTGTTTTACAAGTTCTATGCTCTTTTCCATTACTTTTTCATGGTTGTACTCATCAATTTCTTGCTTTTCCACTATTGGCTGAAATTTCATTAACTCACAAAATATTTCAACAGCTAATCCAACAGGATCCTTTTCATAAGGATTTTTTCCATCAATTTTCTGATGCTTAATTTCTGGCTCTTCTATTTTTTCCATAGTTTTCATATTCCAATATTGGTCTTTCTGCTCACCCTCCATTTCTACAAATTCATCGACGGCAAACTCATCCATAATTTTTGTATCAAAAGTTGAATATTTTTTTCCATTGATTGTAAAAACACATCTTCTCCACAATCCTTTTTCAGATTTTCCTTCTGAAAATTCTTTTTTCTCAATTGTTCCCTGTATCTTTTCCATCATTTCCATACCCCCTTTCAAGTTTTGAATTAATGTCATCCAATCTCTTCATCTCAGTGTTAGTGAGTTTATTACTTAAAACTTTAATCTCCCACTGATAGCCTTTAGACATTTTCATTAATTTAATACTTTCTTTTTGTTGTATGTTTATTTCATCCATTTTTATCTTCCAAATATTTTGCTAACCTCTGAAAATAATTTTTACAACTTTCATTCCTCAGCGACGGGAAAACTGACTTTAATCTTAAATAAGTATTATAATTTATCCTTATTATTATTGAATTTACCATACGTTACAGAAGTTACACAACTATATATACTTTTCGGTTACTAGAAGTTCGCCCACATCTGAGAATTACCACCAGAGGGTGGAGGGGCAGCTGCTTCCCATACTCCATAAACTGCCATTGTATAATTTTCGTATGAGTCGCTGGAAGTTCCCCAAGGGTCGGGCAGAGTATCTACAGCATATTTTCCACATACCCATTCTCCATCTCCATAATCTCCATTAGTCGTAGTGGATGTGTTATCAACCTGCACTACTACCCAATATATAGTGCTCGCACTAATAGCAATATCACAAGCCTGAGTTTTCCATCCTGATGTAGTTCCTTTAGCAAAACTAACTGAGCCTACCAATGCCTCAGGCTCATCATTTACCGCATCATGCGTATAAATACCAATTTCCATATTTGCTGCCTCAGTTGCATTGTCTATCCAACACCCTAATTCTGTTACCTTTGTTGCAGTTGCTGGAGAAGTATGTCTGCATCCCCAAGCATTGTTGTCTGCTACTAAGTTACCATCGCCTGCTGGGTCAGCACTTGGGGCTGCTGATACAAAACCTGAGTTAGTGCCCATTGAGATTGCCATTTTAATTATCCAAAAGCCTTGGATGTTTCTCCATAATAATTAGTTCCATCATAATAGAAAGCGATTATATCAATTGCATTCGCTGCTGTTGTGAGAGTTGGAGCTGTTGCAGCAGGCCACTTCACAGTCGCAGGCCAAGTTGCAGTCCGGGATCCTGTCCCATCCTGGATTAACATTAATAATATATTGCAGGGATTTGAGGGAGCAGTAAAAGTAAAAGTGTCATTCTGTGCTCCGAATGTGAATTTAAATTTATTTCCAAGAGCCCAGTTAATAGTAGTTGTACCATCCCCAGTAGTACTTTGTTGAGTAAAGCCTATTGTATGAGCCCCACAATCCATTTCTCCACCAAGCTCAGGACTTGTATCTTCAACTACATTCTGTAAAGCAACAAAGTTTCCATTATGAATATTAGTTGCTCCCTGATCTGCTGTCCAGTCAATATGTTCATTAGCAACAAAATTTAAACAAGAGTCATGGTCTATTGCTGCAACGTGAGCAGTGACAGCAGCCTCAGGAACTGCTGTTATATTATTAACATGAATATTATCTGCTCCCCTGTCTGTTTTCCAATCTAAATGCTCATCAGCCACGAAGTTTGTAGCAGCGTCATGGTCTACTACAAAATCCATGTCACCAGTTGCATCTTGATAAGTGATAGTTATACCAGTGTGAGTACCTGTGGCATTACTTACAAGAGCACCAGCGTAATCTTCCACATTCTCCTGGGAAAGCTGAGTGTTTGTATCAGTGTAGTTATTGGCGTGAATATTTGTCGCTCCTAAATCAGCAGTCCAGTCTAAATGTTCATTTGTTAATCCTCTGTGAGTGTCATTTAAAACTACATTAGCGTGGTTTGTTCCATCACTAGAAATATGTACAGTATTCGTCGCTACATTTGCATGGTCTGAGCCATCCCCTGCAACATGAGTCACATTAGTTGCTATTTGAGCAACAGTAGCAGTTGAAGTTTTAACTCCCTTTGCTCCACCATCTCCCTGAACGATTGTTGCATCAGTTAGATTAGCAGCAGCAGTTACATCCCCCCCAGCTGCGGGAGTTTGCCATGAACAAGTTCCATCACCATCTTCTCTTAAATATTTTGTAGCTCCTCCCTCTCCTGTTGACAGAACAGCGGTTCCCTCAGGAGCCCCAGCAGCAGCATCCACATAATCTTTATTAGCAATGTCCTTTGCATTAACAGGAGTTTTTTGTATTGTTCCCTCTTTTGTATTTACTACTATTGCTTGATGAAAATCGTCCAGAATTCCTTTTGATTTCTGACCCTCTGAAAACTGCACATTAGATTTTTTAGCATCAAAATAATTCTCAATCTTTCGAGGTCTTCCTCTTCCCATGAATTAGTTAAGAAATAGATATTTAAAAAATTATGCTTCTTCTTCATTAATAATTGTTATCTGTTTATCTGCTGTAACGACAGCCATCCAGTGATCATTAGCAGAACTTCTTAATGCTTTAATTGCTGCCTTTGCTGCAGTACTTAGAGGCAAAGTATAAGGGCCTGCTTCTGTAATATCTCCAGCTGCCATTATGCACTCCCCTTCATCATCCCATTATTTATTAATGTAGTTCTGATTTGATTTATTAATAATATTGCCTCGTTCCTGTGAGCTGCAGTGTCCCATCCACCAGCAGCAGCGCCAGTTCCACCAGCGGGGCAAGCTGCCTGCTCTGAACTTGAAGTTTGAGCCTGAGCGTCAGTGTCATGCATACCAAACTTAACTGTTTTGATTTCCTTTAAATTAATAAAATCTTGAGTATCACTCATTCTATTTTTTCCCCTTAGATTTAACTTCTTCCTCTGGTTCCAAAGATTTTTTATAAAAATCAATTTCTTCAAGAATATTTTTCTGAGAATTAATCCAGTCAACCTTTTTCTTCTGTTCTCTAAAAGTTGCCTTTTCCAAAATCTCAAACCACTTTTTCCCTCTCTCAATTTTTCCTTCAATTTTTCCCATCTTAAACTTGTGTTCCTGTTATTGTATAAAGACCTTGTGGGTCTGTAATTTGTAACTGCAACATTTCCCAAGCCCTGACTTTAACATTTATTCCGGGGTCAGGCTTAGCGAAAGTTTGTAAATCATCAACAATTAATAATGTTGCTGCTCTTTGACCAACAACTAACATAACTTCATCAGTTGAAACAGTTTCAGTGACTATAATTTTACCACTGCATATTTCGCCAACAACACCATTGCTCACAACATCAGCAGTTTTAAAACTCGGATTATTGATAACTTTTGAATTCCTTAATAGCGACGAGTAATCTAACTCGTCCATGATTATATATCCATTTGCTCTAAAGTCATAATTGTTTGCTCCTATTGCTGCAATTCCTATTAAGATGTCACCAATTGGGTCTCTGTTTGCTTCTGTTGCTGAATTCCAGTCATCAGCAGCAGCAACAACTCCCGAAGTTGAAGTAGCTCCTGTTAATTCAGCGTAGATATATATGTCTTCTGCATTAGCAACAGCCTCAGAAACTCTGAATAATGTTCTTGCCTGAGTTGCGATAGCATTTGTTTTTATATCTTCATAGAATATTGTTTCCTGAGCCATCATCTTTCTTTGAACTGCTGAGTGCTCAGTCCAGTCAGGATGAACTTCCGGAGGCAATGACCCTCTTGCTACCTGGTTAATATTTCTATTTCCACCAGCTGTGAGAATTGTATTTGTTTCTTCATAATATGTTTCAGTGTAATTTGATGAACTTATGACTTTACAGACCTGTCTCAACTTAAACTGCTTTGCTGAAAATCCTTTAACAGCTTTCGTAATGTTTTCACCTCTAATGTCTATTTCACCGATTTGGTCTGCCATTAGTCTTCCTCCTTAGATTCTTCTTCAGACTCAGCGTCTTCTTCTTTATCGTTTTCTTTATTTTCTTCCATGATTATTAATGACACTTGATTCTAACAAGGCCAGTGTTTGTATGTGTGACTGTTTCTTTAGCAATTCCAACAACCTCTTGCATGTGAGCAACAGTGTCGTCGTCAGCCGGAGCAACAGTATTCGCTCCTGTAATTTTGACAGGCTCTCCAAGAGTCATGCTCCCTGTTGTAGCAGTTGCGGCTAATATAGCGTCGCAATTAGTTAAGCAAGCCATCACGACCACGCCGTCAGTTGTAGTTTTTTCACACTGAGCGATTCCAACAAAATGATCTCCGTCTGCCGAAGTGGCAGTCGCAGTATTAGGAGAAGAAGATAATTGCATTAATGTGCCTTTTGGGATTGCTGTTCCAGTTGCTACAGTATATTCTACTGGGTCACCCGCATTTCCATAAAGAGTTTTAACATCTGCTTCATTAGCCATAAATAATAAAAATAAATAAGATATATAAATGTTTCGGATTTGAGCTTATCCGACACCTATAGGCTTTTTTTCTTTTTTTGCTGGAGGATTGTTTCTTTTGTCCGCAGGTGGCATTTTTCTGAGCTCTTTTCTGATAGCTTTAATTACAATTTCAGAAATAGCAATGCTTCTTTTCCACTGAATTATATTTGCCACATGTCCATTAACTTCAAATTCCAGAGTTTCTCTAAAATTAGATAAAACCATCGTTTTTCAATGGGTCTATTTCTCCTCTGTCAACAGCTTCGGCATATTCAATATCAGTTAATTCTTTGGGCTTAGGTTTTTGTATTCCAGCTTCTGCTCTTCCGCCCAACGCTGTTTTTGCTAGTAAGTCCTCTGTTCTGTCGTTTTCCTCTTTAATTTTTTTGTGGATATTTTCCAGCCTTTCAGCAGCCGTGTTTGCCTCGTCAACGACAGAAGCTGCTTTTGGCTTATCCCCCTCATCAACGTTGTCTGGTGTAGTTTTCTCAGCTGGCTCTTGAGTCTTTTCCTCTTCTTTCCCCTCAGTCTTTTTATTTTCTTTATCATCCATTTGTTCGCACCTCCTTACATCTATTTTTGAAATATTTTTGGTGTTGGATATGCAATCCCTGCTGCGCCTGCAATTAAACATAACGACACTGCAAACCATGTTCCATTATGTCCTGTCAGTAAAGCGATACTTTCGAGGATAACTATGCCCGCTATTGCACTACAAGTTATCTTCCAATCTATTTTTTGTTTTTTCATTATGATATTCCTGTATAGCTATGTTATAAAAACAATCTCTATACCATTCTGCTAATTCCTGTGACTTTGGTCTTGGAATTCCTAAACCAAATCTAAGAAAAGCATAGACTTTCAAAGGATTATATTGGTCCTCAAAATCTTCTTTCTTTCTTTTCTTGTGACTTAGATTATTTAATCTATATGTCTTTTTGATTTCTTCCACTATTTTCTTATTCATGTTTTCTCGGGTCTGTATTTAAAGGTTTATTGAGTTGCCCGTCTTTTTTGTTGTCTGCCTGCAATTCTGGAAGAAGTGACGGAGGAGGGTTTAATTTTATTTCTATTCCCAACTGGTTTTTTATTTGCTCTTCCCAAAACAACTGACGGAATTTAATATAACTCTCAAATGCAACATAAATTATTTTTGAGCTTGCTTCTGTATCTTCCTGACTTCCTGTTCCGAGAACTATTAAAGGAACACCGCAGGCGAGGACTTGTTCTTTGTTTAAACTATTTATCCAGGGCAGGGGATCAAGAGTTGCTGACTGAGGGATTGACAATCTGTCCATCTTATCCATTACATCATTGGGGATAACAACATTTTCCCCGAGTTCTACTGCCTTATCTACATCCTTTTTAAAATTTGAAATCTTAGTTGTGTCATCTGTATCAACACCGAAGAAGATTATTGGCTTTACAAATCTATGAAGCAGAGTTTTTTGATCTAATTTTGCTTCTTTCTGCATTTTTATGACATCTTCAACCTTTATAATTTCTGAAATTCCATGCACTTCATCAGCAATTTTATTAAATGAGATATGGAATATTTGCTCTGGCTTGAATTTTTGGCTTGGCTTATCTGTGTTTGAAGTTTGCTCATATCTGACAATTATTCCAACTTCATTCACAATAATTTTTATACTTCCAGGACTCAAAGGTTTTAAATTGATTAACCTTCCTTGACTATTTTCTATTTTTTCAGCAAAACAATCACCCGAGATTTGCCCTACTCTGTCAAGATTATAAATAATTGATGTAAAGGTTTCTTTACGCATTTTCAGACCCTCACCTTTTATAAATCTCATGAACGCGTTGCTTGTTTGCTTAAATCCCTGACCAACTGTCCACATTGCTTTTCTATCAAAAGAAGAAGCGAGCATTGGGATTGTGTGATAATAACCAAGATATTTAGTCCATTCTGTGCACTGCCAAGTATATTCTTTCTGGCCAGTTGCACCGTCAGTTGAGACTGATGTGACTTCCCATAAGAAAGTTGTTGCACTTGTAGAGGACTGGTCTATAGTGTGCATGTCAGTATGAATTGTTGAGTCAATATTTGATTTTGTCATTTTATGTTTGATAATGAACTCTTATTTGGATGTAGTCTATGCTTAAAACATTATTCCCTCCACCTGCATAAACTTCTGGTTGGATAAATACTCCAAAGTCTGCTGCATTTACCTGAGCTATACTTAATGTAGTTCCCCACATTTCAGAAGAGCTACCAATAGTGTCTGTTCTTTCTGTTGTTGTCCATGCCATCGTAGATTGCCCTGTTCCTGTTGCTGAGCCTCCCACTGATAACTTTACAACTTTATCTCTAACTTCATTATTAAAATCTGTTTTTCTTTCAATATTAACTTCCACTCCCAAAATTGTTGCTCCTGTTGGCACAGCAAAACTAAAGTTAACTGCTTTTAAAGATTGAACAGTATCCCCTAAAGGAGCTGTTGTTGTAGCAGTGGAATAAGTATCGTTTGAAGTTTGCGTATTATTTGGATTAATCCAAGCTTTATCTTCTGCCCCGTCTGTTGTAGTAGTTCCTGTGCCTTTCCATCCTGTTGTTGTAATTCCTCCAGGAGTTCCTGGAATTTCCCTTTTCCCTTCATAATGTTTTTGTTCAAAATCCATTGGGCTTGTTTTAAATAACCAATTATTGCTCACTACATTTGGAACATTCAGGACCATTTTAAGCATCCCTCATAAACTTTTCAGTTCCAGTTTCTTTTAATGTTTTGATGCATTGACCGACTCTATAAAACAAAACATTCATCATGTCTTCTGCTTCTATTCTTGTTGTGTAGCCTGCCATGTCATATTTGATTGCTTCAATTGCAACCAGAGAAGAAGTTGCCTCTGTGATTACATACTTGACATCAACATTTGGGGAGGTGGCGTACCAGTCTGACCAATTATATCCTGTTGCGACATTGACATAACTTTCAGCCTGAAGAAGTGCTGCGGTTTTCATTGTGTCGGTGTATGAAGTAGAGACCCCAGAGCCTGTTTTCTGGTCTATCTCTGCCTCAGTGCATGTTATGCCAGTGAATGCCATAATCTACCAGAGATTATACATTTATAAATTCTTCTAAAAAATTATTTTAAATTATTTTAAATTTTTTGTTGTCCACGCCCTCGCCAATGCCGAGGGCTCTTTTAGTATGTACCCCCCCAAAACAACAAAAATCGCTGACATTGTTAGTATTTAGTGCTTTCTTAGGGGTTATTAACTATTCCTTTCCTTTCTTTTCTTCTTATTATTAGTGTTATTATTGTTATTTTCCCCCTCTTCCTATTATTATTAATATTATTAATGATTTATTAATGATACATTAATGCTATTATTCCCCTCTTCCTCCTCTTCTTATTGTTGTTATTGTTGTTATATATTCCCCTTTCCCCCCTTTATTGAGGGGGCGGCGGGAAGGACTGACCGCCGCAGGGGAGTGAGGAGGAACGACGAACGGGGTGCGAGTACAGTGTGACGTTGTTGATGTGTTTGGTTTACTCTTACTTCTATCGTCGTAATCACGTATACTATCGTAATCATCACTTGATTTTCATTTGTTTCCGAGTTATTCGTTTAACCGAATAACTTTTGAGAGGAAGAAATGTAAAATTGTTGGATTGGTTTATGATTTATTATTGGGGGAATTCTTTTCTGTTGTTTTTTAATTGGGGAATTATTTTTGGATTTGGAGTTTTTTATTTTTGATGGAATTTAAATCAGCGGGCGTCAGTCGAGAGCAGGATAACGCCTGACGCCCTTGGGGACGCTGACGTAAATACGTTAAGTCAGCGTCGGGGATGTCGAGTGACAGCGAGGACGTATAAGGGTAAATTTCTGTGAATACTTGGAACAGAAATTTCTTTTTATGAGCAAATGAGTCGTTCAGTTATTTGCGAATAAAAAGCCTGCCCGTATTGCTGGCGTAGGATACGCCGGGGTATTTCGTAAAATTCAATTCGTGCAAATTTGGGCATATTAAGGCTTAATTCATTATACGCCACAGACGCATACATTGACTTATTCTGTACACCGAACAACTATTTAACAGGAATTCATCCAAAATCCACACAAATATTTAAATAATATAACACTTTTAGATTCTAATGATAGTCTCTACTAAAGACCTTTCTGATGAACTATTAATCCAAAAAAATCCCGAGGTCTTTCAGTTAGCAAAAGAATTCTGGTTTAGATATAAGAATGAAATCTTCCAT
>DAOVKD010000024.1 GCA_030631975.1 Candidatus Woesearchaeota archaeon | reverse complement strand
TGTGGACAGATGTTTACAACCTAAAAAATAATGAAAAAGTCTCTATTGGGTTTGTATTGATACCAAAAGATGAAATGCTTGGGCATCCATTGGAGGATTACTTGGATTCTTATGCAATATCATGGCATATGATGTTAAAGTGCAAAGACATGGCTGAAGTTTCCATGGGGGCTTCAACTCAAAGAAAGTCTATGCTTGAGAAAGCTGAGAGTATTTCTGAACTAAAAACGGTTTTAATAGGCTGTGAGTTATGCAAGGATGTTAATGAGGATATTTTTAAAAAATACAAAAGAGTGTCAAAGCTATTGAATTTAGAAAGAATTAAGGTTATTGATGCTTCATTCTTTATATCAGGTAAAGGTTACCATGGCAAGCATAATTTTGGTGAGGTCATTGGCTACCCTTCTCTAAATAAAAAGACAAGGTGGCAAAGCCCTGGCCAGATCATATATAAGTTTGATTTTTACCCACAAACAGCATTGGATGACAGAGATCCGCTGGCAAGGGTGGGCTTTACAGAAACTCTGCCTGTAGATGTCTTTATTGAAACATGCAATATAGACTGGAAAAAGATGAGAAACAGGAATTGGAAGATAAAGGAGCTCGCTGATAAGTGCAAGGTTATAAGGGTTTCTGGTGAAAAGGTTGATGGTTTTAAGACTGATTTTGAAGTGGGGTTGGTAAAAAAAGACGGGATTCGCAGGTGGGTAAGAACATCTGATACTGATATAAGAGAGAAAATAAATTCTGAATATCTAAAAATGAGCGGGATAAAGGCAGGGACAATGGCAAATCTTCCAGGAGGGGAAACTTTTGTTACCCCGGAATATGTAAAAGGCACAATAATAGGTGATGTTGTCATCAGTCTTGACCAGAGCTATATGTTATCGGATAAAGAGCCATTGGTTGTTGAATCAGATGGAAAGAAATATAAAATAATTTCTGGACCAAAAGAGATAATAAAAAAGCTAGAGGAGAAAAAGAAAGAATCGTGGGAAATTATTATGAACCAGGAAAAGTTTAAGAGCTTGCCAAAAGAAGTCATTAATCTGAAAAAGAGAAACTTCAATAAGATTGGGGAATTTGCAATAAATACAAATCCAAATGCGAAGTTATGCAACTACCTCATTGTAAATGAGAAGATAGCAAGGATGATACATATTGCTTTAGGAAGCGGTTTTGAGCCTGATAGGGCAACAGAATACCATGTAGATATTGTCATTAACAGCCCAAGGCAGAAGATGGATATTTATGGTATTGATGATAAAGGCAAGGAGTATTGGATAATAAAAAAAGGGGAATTTGTTGTTTAAATGTTAAAATCAGCTGAGATAGTCCTAAAAAAATGTTTAGATTTGAAGAAAAGCGAAAGATTGCTAATAATTACTGACTCTAAGTTATATACTATTGCAAAACTATTTCTCAAAGAAGCAAAAAGGATAACTGACAATATAAAGCTCATTAAAATCCCTATCCCAAAAGTACATGGAGCAGAGCCAGGTAAAAACACAGCAAAGGAAATGCTGAAATATGATGTTGAGCTTCTGATAACAACTAAATCATTAAGCCATACAAAAGCAAGAAAAAATGCCTGTGATAATGGCGCAAGGATAGTTACTATGCCGGGGATTACAAAAAACATTATTAGGCGGGCATTAGACATAGATTATGGTAAATTAAAAAAAATAAACAATAAAATTGCAAATATAATTGATAAAGGCAAAAATGTAAGAATAAAAACAAAGCTTGGGACTGATATTTGCTTTGGCATTAAGGGAAGAAAAGCTTATAGTGACGGTGGAATTTACAATAAAAAAGGTTCTTTTGGAAATCTGCCTGCTGGAGAAGTGTTTATTGCCCCTCTTGAGGGTACTGCTAATGGAGTTTTTATTGTGGATGCGTCGTTTGGTGGTGTAGGGAAGTTAAAAACACCCATAGAAGTTTATGTTAAAAATGGTTATGCCTTCCAGTTTAATGGAGAAAAGGCAAAAAAACTGGAAAATTTGCTGGGCTGCGCAGGTAAAGAAGCAGGAAATATTGCAGAGTTTGGTATTGGGACAAATGAAAATGCTAAAATTACCGGTAATATACTGGAAGATGAAAAAGTTAAAGGAACGTGCCATATTGCCCTGGGAAATAATGCTGGTTTTGGAGGCAGGGTAAATGTGGAACTGCATCTTGATGGCATTATTAAAGGCCCAATTATATGGGTTGATAAGAAAAAAATTATGGACAAAGGCATCTTAACAATTTAAATTACCAAACTATTTAAATATGAAACCACCTTATTGGTTATAAAATGGGCGCAAATACAAAGGAAAAAAATATTTTGGATAGTGTAATATACAGCTACAGCTCTGATACAAGCCAGATGAGTGAAGAAAATAGAATTCTTAAGGAGACTGTGAGTAAGCTAAAGGAAGAGCTCGATAGGTTTAAAGTACCGCCATTAATGGTTTCTGAGGTTAGAAATGTGTTTGGGAAAGATGCTATAATAAGGCTTCCAAACGGCAATCAGTTCTATGTCCGTATTTCTGAAGAATGCGGCAAAGTCAAGGCAGGAGATATTGTTTTAACTGATCAGAAGAATCTTACAATAATCAAAAAAATAGTTATTACAAGACAGTTTGATATAGAGAGTTTTGTTATAATGGAAAAGCCGAAAGTTTCCTGGAAAGATATAGGTGGATTAAGTATACAGGCACAGGAAATAAAAGAAGTTGTTGAGCTTCCATTAAAAAAACCAGAGTTATTCAAAAAAATTGGCATCACCCCACCTAAAGGCATTCTGCTTTATGGTGATCCTGGCACTGGAAAAACTTTATTAGCGAAGGCAGTTGCTTCATCTACAAACTCTACTTTTATAGAAGTTGTTGGTTCTGAATTAGTGCAGAAATTTATTGGAGAAGGGGCAAAGATGGTCAAGGAAATTTTTGAGCTTGCCAGGAAGAAAGCGCCCTCCATAGTTTTTATAGATGAGTTGGATGCGTTAGCCGCTAAAAGAATTGAGGTGGGGACTAGCGGAGAAAGGGAAGTAAACAGGACTTTTATGCAGCTGCTGGCAGAGATAGATGGTTTTGAGCCGCTTGATAATGTCAAGATTATAGGAGCAACAAACAGAAAGGACATACTTGATCCTGCAGTAATAAGGCCCGGGAGATTAGACAGGCTCATACACATACCAATACCTAAAAATGAGGCCAGGTTAGAGATTTTAAAGATTCACAGCAGGAATATGAGCTTAAGCAAAGATGTCGGTCTAAATGGCTTATCTGCCCAAATGAAAGATTTAAGCGGGGCTGAGATAAAGGCAGTTTGCACAGAGGCAGGATATTTTGCAATTAGGGAGAACAGGACAAGTGTAACAAGAAAGGATTTCTTAAAAGCGATAGATAAAGTAAAGCGAGAAGAAGATGCAGAAGGGGAAGATTATATGAAGATGTTTGGGTAATTCTTAAATTATAAAGAGTGTGTGCTCGTCAGTTACTTCCGTCAGTCATCCTTTCGTCCTAGGGTGTTCACCAACTCATTGCACACGACTAAATAAGATTACTTCTTTTATAAATATTTTTATTTTACCATAAAATCAACACAAACCCTGTAAACTCTAGGAGAAAACTGCCCGCATTTCACAATATTTAGAATTCTGTATTTTTTATTCTGTTTTTTACATTCTTTTTCTATATTTTTGCTTATTTTTTCATATTTATTTTCTTCTGCAAAATCATAAAGATGTATAATCCCGTTTTTCTTTGCTTTATTTAACGCTAAATTAAGAAAATTCCCTGCGTCTTTTGGCGGGGGCATTATTATCCTGTCAAACTTCTTATTCAATTTTGGGATTTCTCTTTTTACGTTTCCTAACATTAATTTGACGTTTTTAATCTTATTTAGTTTTAAGTTTTCAAGCGCATACTTATGTGCTATCGGATTGATTTCTATACCAATCATCTCTCTTGCTCCTGTATTTTTTGATATTATAATTGGGTAAGGGGCTGCTCCAGAAAACATTACCAAAACAGATTCATTATTTTTTACCTGCTGGAATATTCTTTTTCTTTCCTCGCTTAACCTGGAGGAAAAATAAACCTTTTCCACATTTAATTTTAATCTTGCATTATTTTCTTTGTGTATTGTTTCTTTGCTGTTTTCTCCTGCCAACAGTTTTAGTTTAGGAGTCCTGTATTTTCCGGAATATTTCTTTGTTTTTTTAAAGACAGATTTAATTTGCCTGTAGTTTTTTAGTATTTCGTTGCCTATTATTTCTTCTTTTTTTGTTAATTGTTTGGGAAAATCAGAGAAGATAAGAATATTGCCTACAATATCAAAAGAAGAGGGAATTATAGATAATTCTTTTTTTGTTAATTTTCTTTTTAGCAAATCTTTCAATTTACCCGGCATTTTAGAAATCTCCTAATGATTTTTGTTGCTTTCCTGCTGCTGATTTTTTTATCTTTTCCAATGTTGATTTGACGCGCTGTTCAGAGAAATCGTGCTGGTTGACAAGAAGTTCATATAAATTATCATAATCTATATCTTTCCATTCTAAGTTATAATTATCTGTAGTTGGTATTTTTTTAATCAAATAGTAAACTTCTGTCCATGGAAATTCAAAATGATCTTCCCATTTTACTTCTTTAAACAAAGAGTCTAAATCTGTTTTATACTGCTTAACAAGCTTTAATGCGTTTTTTGGGCCTATGCCTTTTATCCCGCCTGGATTGTAATCCGTTCCTATGATCATCGCAAGAGCTATAAGCTGATTTTGATCTATTCCCATGTTATTGAGATTTTCTGATAAGTCTATAATTTCCGGTTTTATTGTTTCGTATCCTGCTTTATTTTTTCTTCTCCCGGATATAGACAAATTTCTGACTAATTTTGTTGCTCCATGAATTAATGAGTCATAATCCTGGCTGCCGACTGCAAAGCCTTTATTCTGTTTTACCATATGGGCTGCTTGGGCTTCACCTTCTGAAGGCGCCTGCACAACCGGAAGCCCCAGCAAGGAAATGAGTTTTTTTGACTCTTCTGCCATATCTTTGCTTAATCTGGATGTTCTGGGAGCATATTTTTTCATCTCTTCCTCGTCTCCAATTTTTTTGGCTTCCAGATATTTCTTCTCTGCCTCTAATTTTAGGGCATTTCTTTTTTCCTGCTCTTTTTGCTTTAATTCCGGCGGTTTTCCGTCAAATACAAAAACTAATCTTAGGCCGCGCTGCATCAGATTAGAGGTTCTTGTGAATAACCCAACTAAGTGGGATGTTATGTTTCCTTTAGAATCAGTCAATAAAGATCCATCTCTTGACCTTATTGTTGTAAGAAACTGGTAAATAAATAAAGTACCGTCTATAACAATTATCTTTCCGCTTAACTCATTTATTTCTATCTCCTTTCTTAATAATAGCCCTGTTATTGCTACACCCATTTATATCTCCCTGTAAACTATGTTTTTAAAGTCTGTATTTAGCTGTTCCTTTGTTTTTTTGGATATTTTTCCCGCAGTTAAAAATAGAAGAGGCAGGTTTCTTGATTGTGCATTTAATAAAGCAGAGCTTAGGTCGCCCTCATTAATCTTTTTCTTGTTTTTTGTCTTGCAGAAGTATTTTACATTTCCTATTGTGGTTTGCAGTTCTACTATAAAATCAACTTCAGTATTCTTCTTTATATCAGTAGTTTCAATAATATTTATTTTATTTCTATTGAAAAAATTGTGAACTTCTTTTAAGAATAAATCTTTATCAACTGTTTTCTTTATTTTTGTTGTATCTTTTTTTAATTCTATTGGCTCTTTCTTTATTTTTTCTTCCGGCTTCTCAAATACTTTTTTTTGCGCGGCTTCTTTTTTAGAAAATATATTTTTTATTGATGATTCTGCTTCTTTGCTGCCTATTAAGTACCATTTCCAGAATATCTCTGTTTTATTTTCATAATTCACCTGCAAAGGCACTGCAAAATCCTTTACCTCCCTCAATGCCACTCTTATTGCAGGTTCCTGAGCAGAGTCCCTCAAGACCTTATTTTGCAATAGGAGGCTGTATGCCTTTTTTTCCATTTGGTTTAAATTGTCTGCAAAATTTTGAAGTTTGTTTTCCTGCCCTTGAGAATAATATAATGGAGAACTGCCTACTTTAAGGCTGGATATTTTTATCTGTTTTGTGCACAGCAGTTCTGAAAGCCTTGCAGAAGTCATCAGTATATTATCGTTTATTTCTCTTGCTATCTGCACTGGCAAAATCGGGCCCTTTTCTTTGACAATGGCCAATATCCTATCATTTGCTTCCATGAGAAAAAGAAAGAGGTTGTTTATTATATATTTTTCTAAGGACGCATCCACCTAACTTCCCAATAACTCACCGAATTTTCATCATCAACAACACCAATAAGCAGGCGTTTGCGGGTTGAATGGGCAACCCTGTTTTTAGCTGCAAACTCATACCATGTTAATGTTGAACCTTCATAAACAGGATAAACAATCCATTTTGCGTGGTCTTCTCCTGGTTTTACTCCGCGGTCATATACGCGAAAGTCTGCGCCGAATTTTAATGCTGTTTTTATTATATACCCCCTGTTTCTTATATCTTTGTAAACACAGAATCTAATCCAGAAATTGAGCTCGAGTTTTTTTGCTTTTTTTGAAAAATCATCAAAATTTATCTGCTTGGTTTTGGTTTTGTAAACTTCAATAGTGTTTTTTTCCATAAGGTGCAGGGCTTCAATAAGAGATAGCTGGATTTTTCCATTATCAAGCATGATTCCATATCTGCTTTGGTCGTATAACTCCCTTGATGCATCAGAGCTTTCAGTTAGAACTTTACCGCTGATGAATTCTGCCTTTATTTTTTGTTTTGTTTCTTTTTCCTTCTTTTCAGCTTTTGCCATTTTTATTTTCTAAGTGGTTTTTGTGTTACTTAAAAATGTTGTTATTTAACTGATTTCGGCTGGCAAAATCTTCGGGTATGAGCAAAATCTCCATGATAACTGCATTTTTTTGATGTTCTTTATGGTCCTCTTACAATTAGTAAAATACTTTCCTGTAGCTCTATTTCATGATTTTGGTAATTTTTGGGCATCTCCCATCACGGAAAAATTATTCAAACCAAAACCTTTTTTAATATTCAATTTCTTATTAACTTGCTATGGCTTGGGATATCATTTTTCAAAAAAGAAAAGAGATTATTGAACCAGAGAGTTTTATCAAAAAATTTTATAAAAAATATAGCTCTGAATTAAAAAATTCAAAAATATTAGATTTGGGATGTGGGACAGGAAGACATACAATATTTTTTGCAGAAAAAGGTTTGGGTGTTTATGCTCAAGATAAATCAAAACTCGCGCTTAATATTTTAAAAGAAAAGATAAAGAAAAAAT
>DAOVKD010000083.1 GCA_030631975.1 Candidatus Woesearchaeota archaeon | reverse complement strand
ACCCTAATATTATTTTCCTAAAGCCTCAATATGGTCATGGCGGAAAAGGAATTATCATAGTTGAAGGTGAAAATTATGAAACACTTGAAGATGTTGAGACAGATGAACACTATGTTATTCAGCCATTTATTGAATCTTCTGAAGGAATACCAGAACTAGGCGTAAAATCAAGGCATGATCTTAGGATAATAACTTTTAATGGCCAGTCTAAAATATCATATATTAGAGTGCCTCCTCCAGGGGGCTATATTAGTAGTATTGGTCAAGGTGGAACTATTAAATATCTTGATATTGCGGATGTTCCCAAATCATATATTGATATCATGGAGAAGATAGACTCAAAGTTTATAGATTTTGATCCAAGGCTTTACTGTGTAGACATGGTAAGGGGAAAAAGCGGAAGAGTTTGGGTATTTGAGCTAAATGGAAAACCTGGGCAAGTATGGGACCCTCATGATGACATAGATATTCAAAAAACAAAAGATTTGCAAGACTTAATAATTGACTCATTAGTTCAGTTAGTCAATAAGAGATAATAGCATTATTGTACATAATCTTTTTCTAAAAATTCAAACACTCTCTTTTACCGCTTTAATTAACGATTCCTCAAACTCTTCTTGTCTTTCATGCTGAGCATATTCCAAATAAAAAAAGAAGCCAGGCTTAGAGTTCATTTCAATTAACCAAACTTTATTGTTCTTATCAATCACAAAATCCATAGTATACAATCTTGGTTCATAATGTTTAAGCTTGCTGTCTATGATTTTTACATCTTTCAAAACTTGTTCTGGAATCTTATTTTTATGTATGAACACAACTTTTCCTCCAGTTGAAACATTGCTTATTAAAATACCTTTCTTAGAAACTCTAAAAAAAGAATCTATTACCTTGCCTTGTGATAAAACAACCCTTAAGTCATATACCCCGTAATGAAATCTAAATCTATTGGTTTTTTTACATTCAACAAATTCTTGTAATATAGTATTTTTTTTGATTTTTGGTGGATTTTTAATAGCTCTTTTCTTATTAAGTATCCTTATACCTTCTGCACTAGAGCCATATTCTGGTTTTAGAACTATTTTCTCTGTCCTGATTTTTTTTAATTGCTTTAACATCCCTCTCTTATTATTTACCTTAATGCTTAGTGGAACAAAAACTTTAAACATGTTATAAGTTTTCAACTTATCAGAGCATAATTCCTCAATAAAATGGGGGTTTAGAATCATATGTTTTTTAGAAAAATATCTCTTATATGACTCATATTTCTTTGTTAGGGGAGACTTATCAATGATAAAATCCGCTTTAAAGTCAAATATTTGCTTCCAACCTAGGGCTTCATCATAAATCCATCCTTTTTTAAAGATATTTTTGTTTTTGTTATACCAATCAAAACTAGTTTCAATAAATTTCAGATTCCCACTTTCAGCTTTAAGGAACAAATCCATATATACATCTTGAAGAATTCTAGCTGGATAATGTTTTTCTTTTTCAAAAGGTTTCTTAGTCCATTCAATATTTGCACAAACAGCTACAACTTTTGGTTTCATCTTTTTTAATCTTTTATAAAAAGGCCTGTATTAACCCTCTAAATACATGAAACCCATCAAATCCGGGTATAGGAATCATGTTGAATGCAAAGAAAAAAAGATTCAGTTTTGCCATCATGCCTATAGTCATATAATATTTTCTGTCTATTAGCTTATATTTTATCAAGGACATGCCTATTAACCATAATAATAAATTGGTCAATGGTCCTGCAAACGCAACCATTGAAGATGCTAATGGCGGCAAAGCAGTATGGCTTACATATCCCCCTACAAAGAAAAGAATTGGAAAATTAAGGTGTATAAGCAATATAACCAGGAGGTACATGCCATACGGAATCCCAAAAAAAGATGGCGCATGCAATGTTGCACTAGCTCCAAACCCCATTGCCACAAATTTATGAGCCAGCTCATGCAAAACAACAGCAGGAGCAGCTATCATTGCCCCGTATTTTATATCCTCCACTAATGTATTTTTCCTGTAATAAGTCAGAGGATCATAGCCTTCCTGCGGAGTTCTTCTGAAAAACTTTGAGAAGATATAGCCTATTGCAACTGTCATAACTATAATGTCAACTATCTCTGGCAAGGTAATTATTGGCATAAACTAAGTTATTTTATTTTTATTTATATACTTATTGAAATTGCTGTTGAATGCTTCATTGCTCCATTATCCCATATAAATTATACAAAATTCTGTCAACACCTTTTACAAAGTCAAATCCTTTACCATTAATTATTATGCAATTGCCCTTATATTCAACGCTTAATTCATCAGCTTCTTTATAGTAGACAACAATGTCATCAGTATTTTCACAAGTTATTATTGGTATTCCTAAACAAGCTGTTGTCTCATTTCTATCGCATGCCGAAATAGGTATTTTTTGGAAAATTCTTGTCATCATGATATCATAATCCATCCTTGCTAATCGGACATGCGCAAGGTCGTTTCCTAAGGGATTGAAAGTTGCATAATATTGGGTTGCATTATTGAATTTATCAACGTCAAGCCATCCTTTTATCTTTATATCTTCCAATTCTCTTGGGGAATAACGAAAATTAAAATTAAACTCGGTTTTCCCAGACGAAGACTTTAACTGCGTATACCAAAAATCATTATATTTAACAAATGAATAAGCGCCTTTGTAAAGATATCCCTGCTCAGGCTTTAATTTTCCCTTTAAATTCAGTTCATGCAGGTCATCTATAGTCTCAGGCCTTTCTTTTGTAAAATATCTAAAACCAAAAATACTAATAAATACCAAAACAATTAAGATTGCACCTATTATCAGCATCTTATCAGACTTCAATTTAGTTTCTTTTATTTCTTCTTCTTTTTCCAACGAAGCTGGTGCCGAAAATCTTTGATTTTCAAGCACCTCGACCTTTTCTTCCGGCATTTCTTCTATTTCTTTTTTCTTTTTCTCGTACTCTTCTCTGCTTATTGCTCCACTTTCCAGGCTTTCCTCAAGTTTTTTTAGTTTTATTTCTTTCATTTCAAACAAACCTCTTTATTATATATATTTGAAATGAAAGCTACGAATGTTAATGAGTATGCTTTCATTTCAAACAAGCATCTCCACCATGAATATCCCAAAGGGATACAGGAACGTCAGTGACTATATTTGACACGAAATCTGCGAATGTCCCAGAGGGACACCAAAAATGCGAAGCATTTTTCTGTGTTAATGAGTCTGCCCTCATTTTTTAATCTCATTTAATTATCTCAAGTATGCCGTATACCAATCTGTCTTTAATCCTCTCAACATCCGCTTGTGTTAAAGACTCTGCTATTATGCAGTTGTCTTCCATATAAACATTCGTCTCATTAGAGCTTCTAAAATAAATCACAGGCACGAAATCAGTAGAGCTCCTGCATGTTATAACAGGAAAATTATAATCATTTTCTGCTGTAAATCCCTGCCTTACAAATACGTTAAAATTGTTCAGGGTAATGCCCATATTATGCCCGGCAAGAGAAATCTGTTCAGCAAACGTGTCATTAAAGTCAGATGTTGCATCAATCTCCAGCCTGTTTTTTAATCTGTTTACTACAATGCTGCCTATAGGTATAAGCTCTGCCTCATCTGGAGCATAAGTAAATAATGCCTCTCTGCCATCCACAATTGTTGACCAGAAATTGCCTTTATTCACAAATTTAAAATTGTTGTATTCTATGCCACCTCTGCCGCCACCAGAGCCAAACCCAAAAAAAACCACGCCAAAAATACTGCCAACCATTACAAAGCCCATTAAGTAAACCATAAATTTATTTATTATATCCCCCTTATCATAATGCCTTCTCATAAAAAAAAGCAAACTATGTATGTATTTAAAGCTTTTTGTAGAATCAAATGGGCCCACCCAGACTTTCATCGTTTGACTTCGAACTGGGGACCTTTTCCCTGTGAAGGAAACGTCATAGCCACTAGACCACGGGCCCTCTCACATAACCGGGTATAGAAAAGTATTAAAATACTTTTCTTTCCACGTATTTTATGATACCGAAATTAGATGATTATAGGGACGTATTAGGTGACGGACTTATTGACAAAATAAAAGAAGAAGCATCTTCTCTCTCTGAAAAACATATAGAGCATGTAAATTCCACTTTCCAAGGAGGTGGAGTTGCAGAAGTTCTTAATACTCTTGTTTTATTGATGAATGATGTAGGTATTAGAACTGGCTGGCGTTTGTTAAAAGGTCACCAAGATTTTTTTAATATAACCAAATCATTTCATAATGCTTTGCAGGGTGATTCTGATTTTAAATTAACAGACGATATAAAAAAAGAATATGAAGAGTGTAACAAAATTAATTCAATGATAAGGCATATAGACTTCTGTGATTGTGTGATTATACACGATCCTCAACCATTGCCTT
>DAOVKD010000097.1 GCA_030631975.1 Candidatus Woesearchaeota archaeon | reverse complement strand
TTCTCATGTTGGACAACATGCATATGGCCGCCAGCATAGTAGTTGAAGTTTTTTGGCAGTAAAGATAAAGGCTGTGTAATTACATTTGCCATATCCTCTGGCTTTAACTCATCAATTCCTGAATGGAACATAAATATTTTGTAGCCATTCTCTTTCTCGAGATTTTCTACAATAAGGTTTTGATAATAGCTTTTTTCCAGTGAAGAACGCTTTCCTAACATACCCGTTATTTTTGCGCCTGTTTTTTTGTCTATTGTAAAGTTCAGCTTTAATTTTCCATCTATTTCTTCTCCCTTGACAACGTTTTGAAATAAACCTGCCTGCTCAAGAACATCAAGCATTGTTTTTCCACTTGGAGAATAATCATGGCTTCCAGGAATTATGTAAACTGGAATGTTTTTGTCTTTCAATTGCTTAAATGTGATTACAACTGTTTTTAGATTGTCTATTCCTGGCAGTGAAGTGTTGAATAAATCACCGGATATTAAAATAAAATCAACATTCTCTTCTATGCACCTGTCTATTGCTTTGTTAAAGGCTATTGCGCTTACATCCCTTAATTTTGGATCTCTCCATGAGCCGATATGGCAGTCTGCAAGATGCGCGAATTTCATTTTCTGTCAATAACTCTTGAGTTTTCCATTCTATGATAAAAAGAATAGGCAGGAAGTTTTAAATGTTTTTTAAAATCGGCTTCATCCAAAAATTCTTTATGGGGTTGTGCCAGAGCAATGCTGCAAACTGGCATGTGACTACATCACATGCAGGGCAAGCCAAAATGTTACATCTTGATTTGTCTGCATAAAAATTCTTGGTTATGATACTCAGCATTTTAATCAATATCCTTAGATGCTTTTTCCCACCCGCCTCCCCTAAAATAGGCGCAACCATGTTTTTTGGATGAACCTGAAAATCAATGAGGCTTTGACTTTATTACTGGGTCTATATGGACAAATGCCTTCTCAACATCTTTAAGCATCTCTACTTTCTTCTCAACTTTTCTGCCTATGGCATGGGCTCTGTAAACTGTAAGGTCTCTGTCAACCATTATATGCACTTCTACCTCAACTAAAGTTCCAACATAATGGGCTTTTACCTGATGTATGCCCTTAACGCCCTCAATATTTGAAGCAGCATCCTTTATTTTTTCCAAAAACTCTTTTTTTGGGGCTTCTCCCATTAGGAATTTTATGTTGCTTATTCCTATACCCCATCCTACTTTTATTATCCAGAGTCCTATAAATATGGCAACCAGTGGGTCAAGAAAAGCAAGATTATAATTTGAGCCTATGAAGCCGATTATTGCGCCAGAAGCTATCCAGATATCATTCCTATGGTCTGCCATGAATGCAAACAGGGCTGTGCTCTTTGTTTTTTTCCATGCAGCCTTTGTGTAAAAATACATTGCGGATTTGGCTATAATAATTGCAAACAGCATTAACAACATTGGCATGCTAAAATTTGGCGCTACTTTGGCTATAAGCCTGTTTACAGCTATCCTTATTACTTCAAATCCAAGAACTATAGTAAGGACTGCAACTATTAAGACACCTATTGGCTCTGAACGGTAATGGCCAAAAGGATGCTCTTTATCAGGGGATTTGCTTCCAACTCTTACGCTGACAAACAAAACTATAGAATTAATGATATCTATTAAAGAGTTAAGAGCATCTGATATGATCGCAATGCTATTTGTTATTAAACCTATGATTAATTTTGATATAAATAATGCACTATTTCCAAGAAGACCTACCATCACAGCACTGTTTTTGGTGGCTTTCATTTGCGCTTTCATTTGTTTTTTGATGTTAGTAGCATATATAAAAGTTTAGTTATGAGTGCAGGAGCATAAATATTAGCTGGAGAAATTATTTTATTTTCTATTCTGAAATGGTAACAGACAGAAAGATTTATAAATACTATTTTATTCTTCTAATGGATTCATATAAATACTAATGGGCAGATTAATATGGAGAATGCTTATCATGTTGCTGTAATTCCTGGGGATTTAAATGGAGTTACGGTTACAGATGCTACTTTAAAAGTCGCAGATGTTGCAGGCTATTTATTAGAAAAACCTGTTAAACATACAAAGTTTCCATATAACGCTGATTATTTCTTAAAGAATAATATAACAGAATTAGGTAAAGAAGAGCTTGATGAGCTAAAAGGATATGAGCAGATATTCTTAGGCGCGATAGGAGACCCAACTAAGATTAAACCAGGGGTATTAGAAATAGGAATATTACTTAAAATTAGACAGGAATTTGACCAATATGTTAATCTAAGACGTGTTGTTTTACCTGAAGGTGTTCCTTCTGTTCTTGTCGGAAAAACATATAAGGATATTAACTTTGAGATATGCAGAGAAAACTCCGAAGGATTGTATGTCGGCAAAGGAAGAATCGAGAATGAAGGAACAGATGAAGAGGTTGGTATCCAGGAAATGCATTGTTCTTACAAAGGTGTTAAACGATTGGCGCAATTTGCTGAGCAAAGAGCATTTACAAGAAAAAAAGGAGATAAACCAACTTTACACTTTGTTTTTAAAACAAATGTTTTAACATATGCTGCATCTCCTTGGAATAGAGTTTTCGAGGAATATGCAAAAAGAGAGGATATAATTGTTAAGTATATGCACATAGACACTTTTGGAATGCAAATGCTTCTGGAACCAGAACAGTTTGATGTTGTAATAACAGAGAATATGTTTGGGGATATAATGACTGACATTGGTGCAGTGCTTCAAGGAGGAATCGGAAGCGCTGTTTCCGGAAATATAAACCCTACTAGAGAGTATCCATCAATGTTTGAACCGATACATGGAACAGCGCCAAATAAATGGTATGATATGGATACAAATGAAAAATACATACCCGGAACATTCAGACCTGATTTAGTTCAATTGATAAAACCAGAGGCAGCATTTTTAGCATATTCTATGATGCTTGAGCAAATGGATGAAAAAAAAGCTGCAAAAGCAATAAAAGCAGCAGCATTGGCAAACATAAGGGAGCCAAATTATAAAAATAAGACACTGGATGAATTAGTTGAACAGGCTTGTAATTTTGTAAAGAGGGAGAATTAAAATGGGGCAAACTTTAACACAAAAAGTACTTGCACTTCATTGCGGAAAAAAAGAAGTGCATGCAGGAGAACTTATTGATGCAAAAGTAGATATTGGGTTGGTCAATGATATAACAGGACCTATATCCATGGGTGGGTTTGAGAAATATAATGCAAAATTGTTTGACCCTGATAGAATGGTTTTAGTAAATGACCATTTTGTGCCTAACAAAGATATACCATCTGCAGAGCAGGCTAAAATAATGAGGGATTTTGCAAAAAAGTATCATATAAAATATTTCTTTGATGCTGGAAACATGGGCATAGAGCATATTTTGCTTGTAGAGCAGGGTATTGTTATGCCTTATGATGTGGTGATTGGTGCAGATTCTCATACATGCACTTACGGCGCATTAAGCGCTTTTTCAACAGGGGTTGGAAGCACTGATTTGGCTGGTGTAATGATGTCTGGCAAGGTATGGCTTAAGGTCCCAGAAGCAATAAAATTTGTTTTAAACGGAGATCTGCAAAAATACGCAAGCGGAAAGGACGTGATTTTATATATAATAGGCGACATTGGAGTTGACGGAGCTTTGTACAAATCAATGGAGTTTACAGGAGAGGGAGCAAAAGGACTGGATATTTCTGATAGGCTAACTATTTCGAATATGGCTATAGAAGCAGGAGCGAAAAACGGGATTTTTGAGTTTGATTTTAAAACAATGAAGCATTTAATGAACACAGAAAAATTCAAGGAAAATACTAGGACAGAAGATTTTAAGCAGAGGTGGAATAGCACTCTTAGGGATTATGTTAAAGATGGAACTATAAAAGCCGATAAAAATGCTGAGTATGTTGATGTTAGAGAATATAATTTATCGGAAATTGAGCCGCAAGTAGCTTTTCCACATATCCCAAGCAATGTAAAACCAATATCAGAGGTTGAAACAAGTCCATTATATGTGGACCAAGTTGTTATGGGTGCATGCACAAATGGAAAAATAGAAGACTTAAGAGCAGTTGCAAAAATCCTAAAAGGACAT
>DAOVKD010000010.1 GCA_030631975.1 Candidatus Woesearchaeota archaeon | reverse complement strand
CAGCAACGGCTTTACAACAAGTTCTGTGACTCGGCCTTTCCTTTCCAGAAAATTTGCAATAGTATAATCGTACTTGCCGTCAAGAATTGGTTTAACAAGCTTGTCCAGCATCCAGCCTTCAAAATTTCCAACATCTGCATCAAAGAAAATCAGAACATCTCCTTTTGCCTTGTTTCTTGCAGTCTTAACAGCTATACCCTTGCCAGGATAGTGTTTTTTGTATTGATAAACAACTTTTGCGCCTGCTTTTTAGCTTCTTTAACAGTATTATCAGTGCTGTAGCCGTCTACTACCATTATTTCATCCACTAATTTAGCTTTTTTGGCTTTCTTTATTACCTGCCTAATTGTTTTGGATTCATTATAAGCAGGAAACACAGCAGTTACTCTCATGAAACACCCTCATTAACTGAATATTTTAGTATATTAATCAGAAGTAGTTTTTAAAAGTTATGGATATACGGAGTTTTCTACTCAAAAGATTATTTCGGCCCTTTCTGAGGTAACAATACGTTCAGGCGTATGCCTCACTGTCAAAAACCACCCATCAAAGATGATGGCATGTAAGGTTTAAGCCTCTAAAGCCATCTCGTTTGTGTAGGTGGTTTTTTTCCAGATTAGTCCTTCCACCAGTCGGAGATTGGTGGAATGATAATCTTTCAAAAGAGGAAGACCTTGCGAAGTGAAAAGTTAACTGCTCCTTTTTTTTGGCTTCGCGTATAAAAAACAACAAACTATTTATTTAAGCTCTGTTATCATTTGATATAAGTAGTTAAAGAACGTTAAAATGGAGCTGAACATAACCACAACAAAACTTCTAATCACTATACTAATACTTATAACAGGTTATGTAGTGAGCGGGGTAGTAAGCAGCTTAATAATATCATTCTCTAAAAAAAGAGAAACAATAAGTGTAAAACACATGCAGATTGTAAAGATTTTTAGGTACTTAGCCATGATTTTCACAATTTTAGCTGCATTAATCTACTTGCAGGTTGATTTGATAAAGGATATAACTATAATGGGAAATTTTATCTCAAATATATATGACTTATTGCCGAATATACTGCTTGTAATACTGCTGATGGTATTGGCTGTAGCGCTTGTAAATTTGATAACTTTTGGATTAAGAAGAACATTTGCCGCAACAGGTATAACCGAATTTATGATAGAGCAAAGGAAAGAGCATTTTCTAAATGGAATTCTTGCCTTTGTGCGCGTTTCCCTGTATTTATTTACCGGCTTATTCATGTTAAATTTTTTTGGCATTGATATAAGCGGTATAACTTCTGCCATTGGCTGGTTTTTTTATGGAATACTGGCCCTGCTTTTCTTGTACATATTTTTCAGCACAAGAGTTTTTGTAGAAAACTTTATAGCAGGCATTTACATAAGAACATCGGGGTCATTTAAACTCGGCCAAAAAGTTAAAATTGATGATGTAGAAGGCAGCATAAAATCTATATCGAACCAGGCAGTTACGATAAAGTCTGATTTTGGCTATTCAACATCCATACCCAACAAAGAATTTGTAAAAAAAGATGTATCATTCAAGAATGTAGAAACTGACCTTGATACATTGGAAAAAATAAAAGGTTATTATGTTGAGCAAAAGCCCAGTTTTTGCGGGCCGGCAAGTGTGTCAATGATACTAAAGATTTTTGGCTATAATAAAAGCCAGTCAAAAATAGGGGAATTAAGCAACACCCAGGTTGGCGCGGGGACGCGCCCAGAAACCCTGATTAAAGTTACGCAGGATATCACCCAAAACAAAGTTAAAGGGGCATGGATAGGCATAGATCATATAACAGATTTAAAAGATGAGATAAGGTTATGGCTCAATGAAGGAGCCTTAATTATTGTTGACTATAAAAAGAATATTTTGTTTCCAAACTCAAAATCAGCCCATTATTCTGTATGCGTGGCTGTTGAAAGCGACGAGCTTGTAATTTTAGACCCAAGCGGCAAGAAAGGAGGTGTTTATCTTGCTGATGCGGAAAAAGTTTATCGCGGAATGGACACTTATTCCGAACTCATAAAAGGCAAACGCGGTTATATTGTTTTTGCTCCTGAAGGAACTACTGCTTTCCATAGAATTGAGGAAGGCTTGATTTATGCTGACCCGAGCTTGTATAAAGACTTAAGCAACAAGCTGAAAAAAGAACTTTACAAGTTAACTGAAAAAAGTGAACTGCTAGAAACAGTTTTGCCATTAAGGGTAAAGAACTTCATAAGAAAATGGCGAGAAAAGGACAGGATTGCAAGATTATGGAAGCCTGAGAGTGTTTGAAATGGATAATTCTTAGTTCTACCACTGGACATCTGCGCGTGGGGTTTATAAAGTAGTTCTCCTTTAATTTCTAAAGACAAAAGATTTAAATAGTACAACTGGGTGTACAATATGAGAGTAAAGAAAATCCTTATTTCATTGAAAGTCCAAGAAAAAATATTCAAGAAACATAATATCAACAGGGATGAAATTGAAGCAGTATTTTTGGATAATGAGCCATATTATTTCAAGACAAGAATCAACAGGTACATGGTAATTGGTTTTGTTGGCAAATATATCACAATAGTTTTTATTTATGATAAGGGGGTAATTGAAATAATTACTGCTTATGAATCATCAAGATGGCAAAAAAAGTTGTACAAGGAGAAAAAATGAAACTTTTGAACATAAGTGAAAAAGGTTTAGAAAACTCAAAGAGTTTTCGAAAAGAAGTCAATTTTGAAGTAGACAAGAATGCATTTTCTGGGCCTTTTAAATGCCATAATGTAAATACGAAACTTGTCAGCAAGAAACTTTCTGTTGATGGCAATGTTTTTTCTTATGAAGTGTGGAAATGTTCTAAATGCGGCAAGGAATATCTGGATACCAAACAATCAAAAAGGCTTGAAGATGTATGGACTGCTGAAAAGCTGTTGAAAGATGATATTATAGCTATGGAAAGATCTATCAATTTTGATGGAAAAATGTTTTTCATCCGATTTCCCAAAGAACTAACAAAAAAATGGAAGAAAGGCCAACATGCAGATATAAAATTTGTAGATTCCAATAGGTTTATTGTTGAGGTTAAATGTTAGTAAGTTATGGGTAAAATTTAAATAACATCTAAGAACATCCGGCTGTAATGAAAAAAAGGGTTTGGGTTTTTTTGTTTCTTATTTTAGTTCCTAGTCTAAGTGCTGTTTGGGAGCAGTTTCAGAGTGATGAGTTTAATACAGGAAAAACTAAGGGTACGGGATACTTTGATGGTAGGACTGCAATAAAATTAATAAATGATATAGTAGCTGTTGATAAATTTAATCAGTTAAAGGGATTTAAGCAGATAGGTTTTGCCGTTAATTATGATAATATTGCTGTTGAATCATTTGATAAAAAAGTGTCTCTCTCTGGTAAAAAATTAAAAAATAGATTTAAAGCTCAAAACATAGAAAGTGACATAGAAATTGAAAGTGTTTATGAAGAAATTGACACTAGTTTTTTTAATGTAGATAGAAGGCCAGTAAAACAGACTTACATTCTTAGGAATTTGTTAAATACCGGCAAGAATGTAAAATTAAATATTCTATATGAGATAGACTCTGATTTTGTTGTTTGGAATGGTACAAGACATACAATTAGCAATGAGCCTATTTATTTTAAAGCTTTTGAAGTTACAGAAGAAATATTTCCTGATTTAAATGAAACTTCTTTAACGGGGCATACAATAAGTTTTGGAAATAATTATTTTGATTTTAAAGATATTACTGATTTAGATTATACTGTTTCTGTTTATTCTTTGGATGGTAAGGATTATATTAATTTAGAAATAAGCCAAGAAATTGAAGGTTTAGGCGAATTTATAATAGATCCAGTGATTGGGTGGACAACACATGTTATAACCACTTCTGCTGATGCTGCATCGTCAGTCTATGCAATAGACATTGATAATGATAAGGATATTGATGTGTTAAGTGCATCATTCACTGACAGCAAAGTAACTTGGTATGAGAATGATGGAAGCTCTCCTCCAAATTGGACAACTCATAATATAACAATTTCGGCTACTGGTGCGGCTTCAGTTTTTGCAATAGACATTGATAATGATAAGGATATTGATGTAGTGAGCGCTTTAGAGACTGGCGACAGAATTGAATGGTATGAAAATGATGGAAGTTCCCCCCCTATATGGATTGCTCATAATATAACAACTTCTGTTGATGCTCCAGAAGAAATCTATGCAATAGACATAGACAATGATAATGATATTGATATAGTGAGTGCATTATATAAAGATGACAAAATAGTTTGGTATGAGAATGATGGTAGTTCTCCACCTAATTGGACCAGTCATGTTATAACTACTTATACTAATGGTGCATTTTCAGTTTTTGCGATAGACATAGACAATGATAATGATGTTGATGTATTAAGTGCCTCAAATTATGACGACAAAATAGAATGGTATGAGAATGATGGTAGTTCTCCTCCTGGATGGAGCACCCATATTATAACAAACTCACTTGATGGTGGAGTATCAGTCTATGCAATAGACATAGACAATGATAATGATGTTGATGTAGTGGGCGCATCACATTGGGATGGCAAAATAGAATGGTATGAGAATGATGGTAGTTCTCCACCTACTTGGACAACTCATGTTATAACTACCTCTGTTAATCGTCCATATACAGTCTATGCAATAGACATAGACAATGATAATGATGTTGATGTTTTGAGTGCATCCCTTTTCGATGACAAAATAGCTTGGTATGAGAATGATGGCAGTTCTCCACCTACTTGGACAACTCATGTTATAACTACCTCTGATGATGGTGCAAGAGATGTCTATGCAATAGACATAGACAATGATAATGATGTAGATGTTTTGAGTGCATCAAATTGGGTTGACGAAATAGCATGGTACGAATCTGATTTAACTACCCCAAATATTTGCAATGGGAGAGTACAAGTACAATCTTTAAATTCCAATGATAATCCTATAGGTTCTACAAATGTTTTTGTTGATGGCGTCTATAAAGGAACTACAGATGATTTTGGTTTGTTTGAATCTCAAGAAACCAGTATTTGCGGGGAAAGTTTAAGTTATACTTTGAAATGTTTGAATAACAGTGTAAGTTGTGAAACTAAAACTATAACTTTGGATGTTGAAGATGATTTTAAAGGATTAAGTTTTGACTGCAGTGTTTGCACCGGGGATATTGATTTGAGGGCGGACATTAGCAATATCAAAACAAATAAAGGAGATAACAAAATAACGGCTAATCTAACACTAATAAATGTTCCAACAACTTCCAATGTAAACATTACATTTAAAGTTCAGGGCAGTGACGGTCTAATTTCAAGAGAAGAAAGCCAATTGTTTAATGTTGGCCCTAATGAAAGGTTTAAATTCATTGCCCAATCTATTTCCTTAACCGGGAATGATGATTTTGTGCATGTTTATGTTGATCCTAACAATAAGGTTCTGGAAACTAATGAGAAGAATAATTATGCTTTGGTTCCTTTATTTGAGCCGGAAATAGATGCTTATCTGGATATAAGCACAGGTTACAGTTTAATTGACCGGGAAATAAAAGATTACCTTAAATTGTTTGTCAATGAAAAATCTCAAAACCAGGCGGATGTTACAATTGCTGTTGGTTTGCCAAATAAAAATTCAATAATTAACAGCAAAAATTCTTTAACTAAAAAAAATTATAAATGGTGGTTTGACAACAGAGCTTATTATAACAATAAGCCATTAGGCTCCATGCCATATAATGGTTTAGTAGGAGCCTTTTCTGATGATTACAATTATGTATTTGTTGTTGGAAACGATATTGATGGCTTAATAGCTGCAATAAAAAGGCTAATTTCCGCAAGAGAATTATTTTTTAACAATCTTAATAAAGACAAGGTTTCAGTTATAGAGGATACAGATGTCGCTGGAATTTCGGTTGCTGATTTGTTAAGGAATCCAAGCAACTGGCCTTATTATGATAAAAGGGGTACAATAATGTTTGCTAATGTTGTCAGCAGAATACTGAACAATAATAATTTTGAGATAGATATCAGGACTGTTAAGACGTATAATGATAATACTACTTTGAGGCTGAAGAATATTAATAGTGATTTTTCTGATGATTTTAAGGATGCTGTTGTTGGTAATACAAAACCAGTAGTTTTAGCAAGAGGCTTATGGAGCAACTTATTTACCTGGGAAGATTTTGGCAAGGAATTAGCTTTTGACGAAAACAATGCAAGAGACACTTGGCTGATTGAGATAACTGGCGGCCCAACAACAGAATGCGAAACTTGCCCTAATTATGAATATGAAGATTTAACAGATTATTATTGGCCTGCATTAATTGCTGGAGTGGAGGAATACTCTGGACAGAACACTATTGATTATGTTGGTTTTAGTAATGGCTGCAGGGTAGGTTTAGATTCGCTAAAGAATTGGTCCAATGGCAAGGACAATGCAGGCTATTGCTTTAACAGAGAAACTGGAAAGTATGATATTAATTGTGATTTAGCCGCTAATTCAGTTGATACTTTTGTTGGAGTTGGGTGTCCTGGGGCGTTTAATGGGAGTAGTTTGTTTGTTGAATGTTTTGGACAGCATGGAGAAGTAATTTTAAATTATTTTGAGGAAAATAATATCGACCACCCCGCCCAAATAGAATTAGGTCAAAGACTTGCGCATGAAGCGGGAAATATTAGATGCGGCATAATTTTACGAGTAGCCTTAAATGATGATGGAAGAATATCTAGAAACTTAGGACAATACTATCTTAATCTGGTACAAAGTGATCAAGATTCACAACTAGGAGAAAGTCTATCATTAAATAGATTTGCCTTGATTTATGGTAATAACGGTTACCAATTTAATAATGATAATGATTATATTGTTCCAGTAGCTGATGAAATTGCTATTTTTGATAATATTGCCTCTTCCGATAAGAGAAATTATCAAAGGTTTTATAGACATAACGAACTACCAGAAGCAGAGGATATACAAGAAATTATAATAAATGAACTAAGGTGAATAAAGGTGAATAAAATGATTAAAATTAAAAAAAGTGAGTTATGCAAAAATGTAATTAAGGGATTTATTATAGCAATAATTCCAATGATTATTATTGATATGCATGTTATATTTTCATTAGGATTCTTTAAAGATTTCATATCAAATATACTAGCAGATATTAGTATTTATGGGTTAATAGGGGTAATTGTTGCAATTGCCTATACATACTTATCTAATAAATATCCAAGATTTTCCAAATATGCAATTTTTGTCGTAATCATAGGATATTATGTCATTTATTTGGGTTCTTTGATAGTAGCTATATACTTACGTGATAAAATTATTTAGTTGATTGGAATAATAACTTTTATTACAACAGTAGCATTTTTTTAAAACTATTTAACATCTTTTTGCGGCTCGTTGCACCCGACCTGTGTTTTCAAAAAACGTCGCAAACAATATGTTAGGCAACATATTTGATCTGCTAGAATGCCGAAAGTCCTTATAGTTGGTGTCTTCGCATAATATTAGATATTGTACGGTTTACTTCGTTCACCCAAATTTTTTCCCCATAATAATAAATATGGTTATATATTGGAAATCCTGTTTCTATTCCTGCCTGTATAACCTCATCTTCTTTTAATTTTAGTTCTTTCATGCTGGTGTTTTTATCTCACCCAAGTTCGCAGTAGATGCTTTCCATTCCAATGTAGGCTGGATTTTATTTCTGGGCTTTTTTATTATATTCTGGCATTTTGGCAGCAAATATGTTTATAAGAAGGATTAAGGCTCTTATAAAGCTAAATATAATTTACCTCTATAAATTTTTTTATAATAGTAATATAAATTCTTTAGTAACATATATAAACAAGCTATGCTCATTAACAGATTCCATTATGAACTAAAACCTCTTTGGGCGCATTACGCCCTATTTTATTTTATTTGATTAATTGGTGTAAATTACTTATCGATTGAATGTTAAATGTGCGGAATAATTGGTTATATTGGAAACAGTAAAGCAGCTCCAATACTGATTGAGGGGCTTAAAAGACTGGAATATCGTGGCTATGATTCTGCTGGTATTTCTACCATTGATAAAAATAACATTATTGTTGAAAAAGACATAGGAAAAATAAATGAAATAGAAAATAAAATTAATTTTTCCGGGCTTGATGGCAACATCGGCATTTCACATTGCCGTTGGGCTACACACGGCTCTGTCACAAAAGAGAATGCCCATCCGCATTTAGATTGCAGTGGAAATATAAGCATTGTGCATAATGGAATAATTGAAAATTTTTCTGAATTAAAGCAAAAACTAATTAAAAATGGCCACAAGTTTAGCTCTTCAACAGATACAGAAGTTATTGCTCATTTGATTGAAGACAATTATAATGGTGACATAGAAAAAGCAACAAGAAATGCGTTAAAACAAATAGAAGGAAGTTATGCTTTAGGGGTTATATGCTCAAAAGAGCCAGACAAATTAATAGCGGCAAGAAATGAAAGTCCCTTAATTCTTGGTTTAGGCAAAGATGAGAATTTTATTGCTTCTGATGTGCCTGCAATTCTAAAATATACAAATAAAGTTATTTATCTGGAAAACAATGAGATGGCAGTATTAACAAAAAATAATTATTTAATTAAAGATATTAATGGAAACAAAATTAACAAGAAAATTGTGGAAATTGACTGGGATTCTGAACTAGCAGAAAAATCCGGATATGAGCATTTTATGTTAAAAGAGATACATGAGCAGCCAAGAGCAATAACAGAAACACTAAATGGAAGGATAGAAAATGGAAATATAAATATCAAAGAAGAGTTAAACCTAAGTAATGAAGAGCTGCAGAAAATAAGCAGAATAGTCATAGTTGCTTGCGGGACTTCATGGCATGCTGCTTTAGTTGGGGAGTTTATGCTGGAAGAGCTGGCAAAAATACCTGTTGAGATTGAGTATGCTTCTGAATTCAGGTATAGAAATCCAGTAATAAATGAAAATACCCTGGTAATTGCAATTTCCCAGTCTGGAGAAACTGCTGATACACTATCCGCAATAAGGGAAGCAAAAAAAAGAAATACAAAAGTAGTTTCAATAGTAAATGTAAAAGGTTCCTCAATATCAAGAGAATCAGACTCTGTTTTGTATACGTATGCAGGCCCTGAAATAGGAGTTGCTTCTACAAAGGCTTTTACTGCGCAATTAGTTGTTTTATACCTCTTTACCTTGTTTATGAGTGGTTTAAAGAAATCCTTGGATGATGAAAAAATAAAAGAACTGTTAGAAAAATTAAGAAAACTGCCATTGCAGATGGAAACTTTGTTGAATGATAATAAAGAAATAAAAAGAATATCTGATATCTACAAGGACAAGCATAATGCATTGTTTTTAGGCCGCGGAGTAAATTTTCCAATAGCCCTGGAAGGAGCTTTAAAATTAAAAGAAGTCAGTTACATACATGCAGAAGGCTATCCAGCAGCAGAGATGAAACACGGCCCTATTGCCTTAATTGACAAAAACATGCCGGTTGTTTTCATAGCAACAAAAGATATATACACTTATAAAAAAGTCTTAGGCAACATACAGGAAATTAAAGCAAGAGATGGAATTGTTATAGCAATAGCAACTGAAGGTGATGAAGAAATAAAAAAGATAGCCGATTATGTCATTGAAATCCCAAAAACATTATACATATTAAGTTCTATTTTAGCAGTAATTCCTTTGCAGTTATTGGCGTATTATGTTGCAACAGACAGAAACTTAGATCCGGATAAGCCCAGGAACCTTAGTAAGAGTGTAACGGTTGAATGAACTAACTATTCTTCTGAGTTCTTGTATGCTTGAGTTTAGAGTAAAAACTATTTGTTTTGCTGTGCAGGTTTATTAAGAGGATATTTTACCAATGCTTGATGGGCTTTCTATAACCTTCTCCTATTAAAATATTAGAAATCTCTTCCCTCGTTTGCTTGTCATGTGGTACAGGATTTACATGTATTCTTCTTGATTCCTCTGGACTTGGTTTTAATTCGCCTATGTAATATCCTGGGACAACTGTCTCTTTATCAAAGTTATCAAATGCTACTATAGGTTCATAAGAAGTTCCTATTATTCGTAAATTCTTTCGTGCTTTTCCTTCACCAAAACCTTCATCAATTAGTTCAGTACTTATAGGACCACAATATAAGTGGTCACATTCTTTTTCTTTCATTTCTTTAACCTTTCCGATAATACTGATTCCAGCTTTAGCTGCATATAAATGCGCTTGACAAAGATGATATACCATTCCACTACCCCTACAATGCATTCTTGCGTCAGAATTTGCTAAGTTTAGCTCGCTCGCTGTTCCACGCATATATATTACAAATCTGGTACTATCCAAAATATCTTGGAGTAGTTTATTTCCAGTTTCACCTGCATATTCTTCTACTTCTGCTAAAGACTTTTCCGCAGGTACAACATTCCCGTATGCTGCTTCATGTATAGCATAATTCAATTTGTCCACTAATTTAGAATTTTGTACAATTTCTTCTACTTGATCTATGCCAGTTGTTTCTAGCAGTCTTCCTATGTCTGCATTTTCTCGTAGTTTTACCATGCCTGCATTTTTTCTTAAATCTTCCATCTCAAACACCTTTTAAAATTATATCTTTTCTTACCAATAAGTAGTTAACAATGAGAGGGGGTATATCAATTTTTACCCTACATAATTAGGTTCTTACTGGTTTTTAAAAGAAATAGCCTGCATAGTTAGGTACTTTAGGGGTTTAGCCGAAGATTTCAGGCAAAATCTTGCTCTCTGCTTTTTTGAGATGCTCCTGAAATGTAACCCTAGAGACTTTCGTTATTTTAGAAAGTTTTTTCAAATCAGTTTTTCTTGGATAATTATAATATCCTTCTTTAACAGCTAAACGAAGTGCTTCTTTTTGCTTCTCTGTCATCTTTGGCATTACATGGGGAATAAAAACGTCAGTAAAATCTTCCTCCTTAATTGAGAGAACTTCAACATTAAAATGTTTCTTAAATATTTTAAGCATTTCTGTAACTATTTCCCTTTCCCAGGCTCCGAAATACCAGTCTTCTTTGCCATCTTTATGAACAAT
>DAOVKD010000119.1 GCA_030631975.1 Candidatus Woesearchaeota archaeon | reverse complement strand
ATATTGTTTACTATCTTTGTCAATTCATGAATTTGCTTGGCCCTTGCGCTTTTCCCTAATGAAAGATGGGCCAGCATAAGGGTAACCTTTTTAGGGACGTGAACTGCTGCTTCTATTACGACGCGCTTTGTACCTTCATGGAATACATGATAGCGGACATCTGAAAGTTTTTCCTTGGCAATTATTGCATTTGCCTGCTTGTTTAGTATTGGGGCATAATGGAATAATTTTAGCCATCCATCAAAAGGGTACTTAACTTTTTCTACAACATTTTTCATTCCAAGCTCTTTTTCAAAAAATAGTACCTCATCTTTTTTTGCACGGAATGATCCTGTATCAACTTCTACCAGCGCAAAAATATCAGGCTTTAATTTCTTTATTTTATCAACTATCCTTTGGTCCAAGTTTTTCGGAGGAAAAAAAATTCTCCAGAATTTTAGGTATTCCCACCATAAACCAGTCATACCCTCGCAATATTCTATGTTATAGACAATCAGCCTTACCATGCTGAAATTATTATTATGCTTGTTTATATATCTTTTTATCCTAGTTTTTGTTTCATTTTTACAGGTTTTTAGAAATATTTATAAACTATTATTTAAGTTTTTTCAGTATGCATGATTTAATAACTAATTTATTCGCAAATAATATTTTTTTATCTATTTTGCTGGCAGGCGGTATTTCACAGCTAACAAAAATAATGCTCCTTTTATTGAAGTATAAACAAGAATTCCATATTAATGATCTGATTGTAACTGGAGGAATACCAAGCACACATTCTGCTATGGTTGGAGCGCTTACAGCTATGATATGGTTAAACCAGGGGTTTAGTCCATTGTTTTTTGTGGTTTTCACTTTTTCTTTGATTATTTTAAGGGACTCGATGGGTGTAAGGAGAAGTGTGGGAGAAGAGGGCAAGTTAATTGAAAAAATTGTTGAGCGTCAAAAAATGGAAATAGATAAATTTCATTATTCCCTTGGTCATAACCCTTTGGAAGTGCTCGCAGGTATAATTATTGGTCTTATTTGCGCAGTTTTTAGTTATTACATCCTTATTTGATTTGTCAAAAACCACTTGTCATAGGATAAGCGGAATTTTGTTATTTTAAGAACAAAAGCATTATATCTATTTTCTCCATTTGTCTATGAAGATTTTGGTCTTGTTTCTATCTTTCCTGGACACTAATATCCAGGGAGAAATGAGATATATCAGACCTAATAAAAACAGGCAATCCCAGACAAAATCAAAAATAATGCTGACTAAAAGAAGAATGACAATCCCAAAAAGAATTGTTTTCTGCAGTGTGCTAAACTTACGTTCATGATGGCCAATATAAGGTATTAAAGAAACATTTGCTATTGACAGGATCAGGACAAAAAATAAACCAGAGAGCATAAGATTAAAATTCAAAAAAAGATGAGAATTTACAAACCCTACAATAGCCAATGCAGATGCCGGCCTTGGAAATCCTATCCAGTATCCCGGATACTCTATGCGCTTCAAGTTGAACCTTGCAAGTCGTATAGAACCGAAAATTAGCGGCAGCGACCCAACCAAAACTGCAAGGTATACGTTGTAGCTCTTATATACAAAGAATAATAATATCCCTGGTGCTACACTATAAATTATTAAATCTGCAATACGATCAAATTCAGCTCCAAACTTATTGGCAGTTTTTGTCAGCCGGCTATAAAAACCGTCAAATGCATCAAGAAAAAATCCGAATAGTATCATAAGCGAAGCTAAAAAAATATTTTCAGATGCTAAGGCTAAAGCCAGAAAACCGCATACAATTGTTCCTATTGTGAATATGTCCTTAAGTCTCAAAAGCATCTCTAAACCAGCTGTTTTTTATTTTCTGCTCTAAGTTTTTTAAGAGTATCCTTTACAGTAAAAATAAAATCATATATCATGGTGTTGTTAAGAGAACCCATATTTGCAATCTGGAAATATTTATTTTTTAAGGGTGGCTTACAATTATAAATAATAAATCCTTTTTGCTTAAGAATATTGTAGAATTTCTTAAATTCAATATCTTCCGGCACCCTGACAGTTAAAACAGAATGGGACTGGCAATCATGATTGGTAAAAAATTTAAAATTTAATTTTGAAAGTTCCAATTTCAGGATAGAATTCCTTTGCATGTAATTTAATCTTCTTAATTCAATACTTTCAGCAAGCAGCTCTTGAATTGCCTTATCAAGTGCAAAAAAACTGGAAACAAATGGTGTATATGGAGTTTGGTTAAATTTTTTTGAGTATTTGTAATATTTTTTCAGGTCGAGATAATAGGAGCGCGGTTTTACATCCCCTATAAGATTCCAAATGCGATTGTTTACACAAAGAAGAGTGATTCCTGAAAATGAATGTATGCACTTATTGGAGCTGGAAATACAGATGTCAATGTTATCCTTTGTAACAGAAATTTTCTCAGCACCCAGGCTTGAGATAGCGTCCACAATAAACAATTTGTCAAATTTCTTACAAAGAATTCCTACTTCATGAACAGGATTAAGGATTCCTACAGAGGTTTCATGGTGGTTCATAGCTACAGCAAATATTTCCGGATCTGACGCCAATGTCTTCTCAATTTCGCCAATATCAAAAACCTCTCCCAATTGTTTTTTAATATACAATGTATCTATTTTATGCAGTTTTGCTATTTCATACAACCTTTCCCCAAATAGCCCATTAGAGAGTATAAGAATTTTCTTATTTTCCGGGATGCTTGAACTGATCGCTGCTTCTATACCCGCTGTACCTGAACCAGAAACAAACAATGCGGTGAAATTGTCATTCGCATCAAATATTTTGAGTGAATTCTTTCTAAGGCGAATTAACAGTTTCTCAAAATCACTGTCTCTGTGACATATGTCATATTGAATTAAAGCATTTTTTACATCATAGCTGGTCAAGACTGGTCCAGGGTTAAGAAGAACCTTTTTTTCAATTCCTCTCTTTTTCTTAAGAAGCTCCTTTACGCACCTCTTGTCAAGCCTTTCATGAGGCAAATCAATTATATTTCCTTTTTTGATAATTTTACTGATATGCTTCATGATAATATACTTACCTATATAATTAAGCAGGAAATAAAACCGCTTTCTTGAGAGACCTAATTCTCTTACCATATCCTTATAATTATAGAGACTTTCCTTATCAGGCTCCAATAAATCAAAAGTATTATCTATATTATATTTCCTTTCAAGAAATTCGATGATTATGGCTTCAAAGTCGATGTCTGGATCCTTAATGCTTGAATTGATTATTTTACCACTGTCTTTTTTTGATAAAAAATTTTTGTATTTTCTCAGGATTTTTTTAATATGTTGAGAATGTATAAGTACCTTATATACCTGCTTTTTTGTGTTATTAACTTCATCCATGTTCCTGCTAAAGTTTAAAACACTATATTAATCTTTCTAATTTTTAATTATGAGTGTATATTTTAGGAACTTTCTGAAGTAACATAATCCCCCATCTAAAGCAATGATTTGTACAATGACAGCAATTTCTTTGAAACTTTTAATACATCATATTTCCGGGAACTCT
>DAOVKD010000031.1 GCA_030631975.1 Candidatus Woesearchaeota archaeon | reverse complement strand
CCCACAAACTATTTTGTCACGGTTTTCTGGGCTTGCTGACGCAAACCAGCGAAAAGCAACTGACAATTTGTACCGCTTTTCTGGGTTTGATTCGCAAACCACCGCAAGTGATGCCAAAAAACCGAAACAGTTTAGCCTGTTGGTATTTTGAGCAACCCTAGAAGCGCTCACCTTGAACTCGGGCTTAAGAAGGAGAAACTAGGTTTTATTTATAAAAGTTGCGATTTAGGGTGGAGGGGTAGCTGGAGCTGCTATCGGATTCTTAATAGGCTCCATCATAGATACCGAGAACGAAAAAAGGAAAAAAGAGAAAGAATATTTTTTCTAACCAACCATATCGCAACACTATCCCTATTTTTTGCTCAAAACAACCGTTCTCGCAACACTACCATATTATAGTAAAATATTTATATAGGATATAAAACCAACAAATAAGGGAGGGTGGATATGGCAGAAGAAAAAAGTCATGAGAATAAGGAACATCATCATGAGAATAAGGAACATTACCCTATAGAACATAAAAAACATAGTAGTTCTATTATAAAAAAAACGCATGTATGGAAATTCACTGCGGCTTTAGCAATATTACTGTTAATAGCCTCTGTTATGACTGGAGGTTTCAGAGGAAATAAAGATTATGTTACTGGAATTGTTTCTGCAGAAGAGGCAGCACAGAATACTATTAGTTATATTAATGCTAATTTGCTTCAACAAGGAACTTCTGCTACACTTAAAAATGTAAGTGAATCTGGTGGTGTCTATAGCATTGGCATTTCTATAGGGGGTCAAGATTACACATCCTATGTAACTCAGGATGGAAAGATACTTTTTACTACTGGCATTGATATGACTCAGAAGGTAGAAAAACCAACTGACAGTTCCCAGCCAACACAAAACATTCAGAAATCAGACAAGCCAGAAGTTGAGTTGTTTGTTATGTCACATTGTCCTTTTGGAACCCAGGCAGAAAAAGGTATTATACCTGCAGTTAAAGCTTTAGGAGATAGTATTAATTTTAAGTTAAGATTTGTATATTATGTAATGCATGGTGAAAAAGAAGTGAATGAGCAAACAAGAGAATATTGCATTCAAAAAGAGCAAAATGATAAATTTCTGGATTATTTAGGTTGTTTCTTGAAAGAAGGTAAAGGTGAAGAATGCTTAACAGAAGCAAAAATAGACACTGAGCAGATGAAAGCTTGTATTGAGGAAGCAGACGAAGAATTTGAAATTAGTGTTAATTTAGAAGATAAATCACAATGGCTTAATGAAAGATTCCCTTTGTTTAACACTAATGCCGAGCTTAATTTAAAGTATGGTGTAGGGGGAAGCCCGACATTAGTTATTAATGGCGCAAAAGCATCAAGCAGCAGGGATTCAGCCAGTTATTTAAGCACTATCTGCGCCCACTTTAATGAAGCTCCTAAGGGGTGTAATGAGGAGTTGTCTTCAGCCCCGCCTTCACCAGGATTTGGTTATTCTGAATCAGGTGTTGCAACTGATGAACAGTGTTGATAATTAAATTTATAGATAGTACTATTCTTAGCACAAATAAGTTTTTAAAACAGTAAATAATACTCTACTCTTGCGCCACGGTCGCATAATCTGGTATTGCGAGAGGCCCGAACCCTCTTGGTCGCAAGACTGTGCAGGTTCAAAACGACTGGTTACGCGCGGTCGACACGCAAGGTGCGACATTTTGCTTCGCAAAAGTCCCACGTGCTCGCTATTCGCTCGCAACGGTTGATGAAAGTCCTGCCCGTGGCGTTAAGATTTATAAACAGGCAGCCATTACACAGCACTATGGAAACCAATATCCTTAATATTTTGTTTTTAGTTTTAATTGTAATTATGGCCATTTTTTTGGCAGCTATAATGATGATAGGGATATTTAATACAGAAGAAAGCGAGGCAGGCGGATTAACGGATATTACAGGAGCAATGCAGAGTTTTGAAGTTTATCATGAAGCAGGCCAGCAATATACAAGCGTAAAGACTTCTGAAAGGTATGATGACAAATATTTTGAATATTTAGAGCATATAAAAGAAAGAAGGGATAAGACTTTTTTTAGGTGAAACCAAGATTGACTGGACTTAGTTTAGTTTCCTAGGATATAGTATGAATCCCTGGTTGTATCTCCTGGATTGGGATCCTTAATATGATAATCCTCAGCTCCAGATGGGCCACCAAGGCCTACTGTTTCAATAACCATGACTGTTATTTCACTGCTTGGATCATAAACTTTACCAAGAGGAGGTGTTTGTGATTTTAGCATTGAATTTCCAATATCTTTTTCTTTTACAATTCCTTCTAATGGCATTTTACCAACCCCCTATAAATAATTAGTAAAGAGGTAAAAACTACTCTTTTATAAACATTGCTACTTTTAAGAAATGAAAAGTGCCGGAGGCGGGCTTTGAACCCACGACCTTAATCCATGCTCAATATAATTAAGCATTCTAGATGACCCGGTTTGAGGTATATCATCAGCTAAAAAGCTTCATAACTCAAATATATGAGTCTAGCGCTCTAACCAGGCTGAGCTTTCGGAGCATTAAGCTACTCCGGCTTCTCCGGCCTATGTTTATTAGGAAAATATAGTGTTTTAAAAAGATTGCTGTTAAAGTATCTGGGCATTTTAGCAACATATAAATACAACATATTTTGTATAATGTTATGCTAATCGCAGGATGTTCTAATGGAACACATTTGGCAGGAAAAATAGCCAGAAAGCTAAAAGCTTCTTATTCTAAACTGAGGGTAAACAAATTTCCTGATGGTGAAATTAAGGTAAGGTTTATGAGCAATGTTAGAGGCAAAGAGGTTGTGTTGGTGCAGTCTTTTTATGGGGCTATAAATGACTGTATTGTGGAGGTTATATTTGCTGCTGAAACTGCCAAGGAATTAGGGGCTAAAAAGGTTTTTCTTGCTGCGCCTTACTTTCCTTATTTGAGGCAGGATAAAAGGTTTAAGCCAGGCCAGTGCGTAAGCATTGAGGTAATTGGTAGGCTTATTAGCAGATACTTTGACAAGGTATTTATTATTGACCCTCATTTGCATAGAGAAACAAAACTCTCTCATTTATTTTCCATTAAAGCGGAAAGCTTAACCTCAAATCCTTACATTGCGGATTATATAAAGAAAAATATCAAAAATCCTCTGATAGTTGGTCCTGACCGGGAAAGCTACAAGTGGGCAAGAAAGGTTGCTGAAAAAATAAAATGCGGGCATGTCATCCTGAAAAAGAAAAGATACTCTGGAAGAAAGGTTAAAGTAACATTAAATAAGGAGGTTAACGTTGATAACAAGAACATAGTTTTTGTCGATGATATAATAAGCACTGGAAATACCATACTCGAATCTGTAAAAAACCTTAGAAAATTGGGAGCAAAAAAATTCAATTGCATAGCAGTGCATGGAATCTTTGTGGAAAATGCATTGGAAAAGTTAAGAAAAGCGAATGTCAAAGTTGTTACTACAAATACAATACCCAATAATGTGAGTAAGATTGATGTTTCAGGGTTGATTGCTGAAAATTTGAAAAAATAGGAAAAATTTGTTATATGTTTTTATTCCTCACCTTTAAAAAGCTCTTCAAGAATTTTTATTTCTTTTGCTTTGTCCCTTTCTTCTAAAATAGTTAGAATTCTTTGCTTAAAGTTGGTTGTATCTCCTTTTTTTACGATTCCACGTTTAATTAACTTATCAATATAGTTAAGAACATTCTCTTTTGTTAATTCTTTTTTTTTTAAGATTTGAAAATATTTTTGACCCTTTTGGCCCAATATAGTTTTTAAACTCTGATTCAATCTTTTTATCAACTTCCTTAAGATTTATTGGCTCATGTACTTTTTTAGTAACTCCTGTTGTGACACCTTCTAAGTTTGTATAAGCTTCACCAACCTTTACACCATTATCCGCTATGATATATCTTCTAAGTAGCCTGTCGTGGTTTGTTCCTCTTGTTTTTAAAACTGAAATCATTAATTTCATTTCATCACTTATCTCAACATGTTTAAGCAAAATAATATTATCTGTTAGTGTTGACATTTGTGACTCCGATATATTGCCTATATCCATCAATTTAGCTCCTGCACTTATAAATACTGTTGTGATACCTTTTACTTTTAAATAGGCGCTAATATTTCTAATAAAAATTCTAAAATCATTTTCAGAGAAATTGTTAAAAAGAGTTGATAAACTATCAATTACACATCTTTTTATTCTTGATTTATCAATTGTTTTAATTATATTTTGTGCGTGTTCTTCTGGTAATAATGTTTCAGGATAATAATTTATCAAAGCTAATAAGTCTTTATTGAGATATTTTTTAAAGTCGCAACCAATATTACCTGCATTTCTTAATATCTGCTCTTTTGATTCTTCAAAACTGACTAATAGCCCAGGCTCTTTTCTTTTCAGACCTTCATACAGAAATTGCACTCCAAATAAAGATTTCCCTGTTCCTGCAGGACCAACGACTAATGTATTGCTACCTTGAAAAAATCCTCCTCCAAGTGCCACATCTAATCCATTAATTCCTGAGGGCAAAAATTTTTTAGAAGAAGGATAATTCAGCTCAGGTCTAATCTTTGTTAATATCTGAACCCCATCTTTTGTAATCTTGAATTTATGACATTTTGTATTATAAGATACCCCCCTCATTTTAGCTATTTGCAAGGTCCTTATCATATCACTACATTGTATTTGTTGTTTTAATTCTATTATACCATCACATATAAATTCTTCAACACCAAAAACTGAATATCCTAAATCAGAGACTTCACTGGAAAGTATAGTTGTGCAGTTTAGTTGGCTTAAAGTATTACCGAGCCGAAAGATGAAATTTCTAATCAAGTTCTTATCTTCTATAATATAACAAAGTGCAGTGATCGAATCTATAACTATACGCTTTGCCTTTGTTTTATCAACTAAATTCTCTATTCTATCCAGTACTTTTTGAATATATTTGTAATCTATTTGTCTCTTAAAATGCATCAATCTTAGAGTTGATCTTAGGTCTGTTAAATGGACAGAACTTCTCTTAGGTAAGGATTTGTAAAAGCTAAAAGAAGAGGCATTCTTAATTACCTTTGATATTGGCTCTGTTAAGGCGAAATAGATCCCTGCTTCGCCATACTTTCCAGCTCCATTATAAAGCCATTGTGTGGCTAATACTGTTTTTCCTGTTCCGGAATTTCCTGATAATAAAATTATCGAGCCTTTTGGAAAACCTCCATTTAAAATAGTGTCTAATTCAGTTATGCCAGTTTCTGATATATCTATTTTTGATTTATACAAAATAAAAACCCCTTTTGTATCTAGGATAACAGTAGCTTCTGTTTTAGATTATATATAAATATTTCTATGTAATAAAATAATTTTAATACGCCTTACCAAAATAAACCAAAAATTTCCCTTCTTTATTGCAATGAACACATTTGCCTATCTTCCCTGGCTGCTCTAATGGAATTAACCTTGAAGTTGCGCCTCCTGTTTTGTCTTTGATGCAGTCTTCACATTCTACATTTCCGCAGAAAAATGCCTTTACAAGCTTTCTGTTTTTTATTTGTTTTACAAAATCGTTCCAGTCCTTAGCTTCAACAATATTAGAATTTAGAAATTTCTTTGCCTTATCAAATAAACTTTTTTGCATGTCGTCAAGAACACTTTTTATTTTCTTGTCTAGTTGAGTTATCTTTACAAATTCCTTATTATTATCATCTCTTCTTACCAAAACAACCTGGTTTTTTACAATATCTTTTGGTCCTATTTCTATTCTTAATGGAACGCCTTTTAGTTCCCATTCATTGAATTTCCATCCGGGTGTATAACCATCGCGGTCATCAAGTTTTACTGAGTAAGTTTTAAGCTTATTTTTGATTTCACTGGCTTTTTTGATTATTTTGTTTTTATTATCACTCTTGTAAATCGGCACAATTACAATTTGTGTTGGAGCAACTTTTGGAGGCAGAACCAGGCCTTTATCATCAGAATGCACCATAACTATGGCTCCTATTAATCTTGTGGAGAAGCCCCATGAGTTCTGCCATGGCAGATACTCTTTTTCATCTTTGCCCAAATATTTAATGTTAAAGGCTTTTGCAAAGTTCTGGCCGAGGTTATGAGAAGTTCCCATTTGCAGGGCTTTGCCGTCTGGCATTAATGCTTCCAGGCTGTATGTTGTTTTCGCGCCTGCAAACTTTTCTTTCTCAGTTTTTTTGCCCTCTAAAACGGGGATTGCCAGAAGTTCTTCGCATAATTTTTTATATTCCTTAAGATAAATTAGTGTTTCTCTTTCACATTCATTTTCTGTTGCGTAAACACAATGCCCCTCCTGCCAGAGAAACTCGCGGGTTCTTAAGAATAACTTTGTCTGCTTGACCTCCCATCTTAAGATGTTGCACCATTGGTTTATTCGTAATGGCAAATCGCGCCAGCTTCTTATCCATTTTCCATAAGAATCATACATTATTGTTTCAGATGTCGGCCTTACAGCGTATCTAATTCCTTCTTCTTTTTCTGATATCCACGCCAGCTCTGGAGCAAAACCTTTTGCATGCTCTGCTTCTTTTTTGAAAAAATAGTCCGGGATTAATAATGGAAAATAAGCATTTTTTACTCCTAGTTTTTTTATTTGTTTATCAAAATAGTTTTGAATATTTTCCCAAATAGCATAGCCTCTTGGCCTTATAACCATGAATCCTTTTATTACAGAATGCTCTGCAAGTTCTGATTTTATAACTGCTTCATTATACCATTCAGAAAAATCATCTGCTTTTTTTACATTTATTCCTAGCTTCTCTTCTTTTTTTGCCATAAGACAGATGCTTTGCTTTGTGTATTTAAAGTTTTTGTGGCTATGGTCCTATGGCTTCGGTCGCCTCCGGAGTACAAACTAAATTTTAACATTTTTTTCATACTATTTTAAGTATATTATTACTGGAATTTCATTATTGGGAGTCAAATCAAAAAAATTCTGATG
>DAOVKD010000117.1 GCA_030631975.1 Candidatus Woesearchaeota archaeon | reverse complement strand
TTTCAGAGCCGCAAAAGACCTTGATGCAGCGCTTATCATGGAAATGGCAAGAACAGAGTGCAACCATGAAGTTGGCTATACAGGCCTCACACCTTCAACTTTTTCTCAGAACTTAAGAAAAGCAAACGAGCAGGTAGGACAGGATATATGGATATTGCACGCAGATCACATAGGGGTAAAAAAAGGAACTCCTGAAGAAATACAATGGATTAAAGACATGATATCTGCCCAAATAGAAGCAGGCTATACCAGCTTTGCTATCGATGCTTCCCACTTGTTTAATTTTGAAGGAAAAACTGTTGAAGAAGAACTAGAGCCGAACATTAAAGCCACAATAGAATTAGTAAATTTCATAAAAGAAAAAATGACAGGAAAAGAATTTGGCTTAGAGGTTGAAGTTGGTGAAATAGGAAGAGAAGATTCAGAAGGAATGGTTTTAACCAAGCCAGAAGAAGCTGTTACTTTTATTAAAAAATTGAGTGAAGCAGGCATTAATCCGGATTTAATAGCAATCGCAAACGGCTCAACTCATGGCAATATTTACGATGAGCATGGAAATCTAACTGCCCAAACTACAATAAACATAGAGCAAACACAGGCTGTTGCCAAAGCCCTAAGGGACAATGGATTTGATGTAAGGATTGCCCAGCACGGCATTACAGGAACTCCTCTTGATATAATAAGAGACAAATTCCCGCATGGAGACATCCTAAAAGGAAATGTTGCTACGCTGTTTCAGAACATTGTTTTTGACGCTTTAAAGAAACACCATTTTGATTTATGGCAGGAGATGTTTAACTGGACGATAAAGAACAAGCCAATACCTGGCAAAAAACCTGAAGAGGTATTCGGCAAAAACGGAAAACATGCCCCAAAGGCATTTTTTGACAGGATATATTCAATGTCTGATGAGTGCAGACAGGAGATAGAAGAAAATTCCTATAAAGCTGCTTGCGATCATATCAAGGCATTCAAGGCTGAAGGCAGCGCTTCTATTACAAGGAAATACCTAAAGAGTTAGAATAAAAACAAAAAATCGGGGGTTTTTGACATGGCAATCAAGGTAGGACTAATTGGTTATGGCACAATAGGCAAGAGAGTTGCAGATGCAGTTGCTCTGCAAAAAGATATGAAATTAGTTGGTATAACAGGACATTCTTATGATTATAAAATGGAAATTGCAAAGCTAAAAGGATTCAAGATATTTGCGACGGATGGGACGGAAGATTTTGTTAAAAACGGCATTAAGCCAGAAGGCGATGTGAATAGTTTACTGGACGATGTTGATGTTGTAGTTGATTGTACTCCAAAAAAAATTGGAAAAGAGAATAAAGAGAAATATTACCTACCAAAAAAACTCAATGCAATTTTCGAAGGCGGTGAAAAGTCTGATGTAGCGGATGCAAGCTTTGTTGCGCAATGCAATTACAATGAAGCTCTAAATAAAAATTATGTAAGAGTTGTAAGCTGCAACACCACAGGGCTTTGCAGAACTTTATGCCCGCTAACTGAAAATTATGGAATTGAAAGCGTGCATGCAACAATGGTGCGCCGCGCAGCAGATCCCTGGGACATCTACCACGGGCCTATAAATGCAGTAGTCCCTGTTTTAGAGCTGCCTTCTCATCATGGTCCTGATGTTCAGACAGTTCTTCACGGCTTAAACATATTCACAACAGCAATGTCTGTACCAACAACATTGATGCATATGCACAGCTTGATAGTAGATTTGAAAAAAAAAGCAACTGCCGAAGAAGTTCTGGATATGTTCAGAAAAACTACCCGTATTAGGATTGTAAGAAATGCTGAGCGCGTCAGATCCACAGCTGAAATAATGGAACTCGCAAAAGATATTGGAATGTTAAGGGGGGACATGCCGGAAATCTGCATCTGGGAAGAAGGCATAGGAGTTAAAGGCAAAAAATTATTCTATTTGCAGGCAATCCACCAGGAATCTGACGTTGTTCCGGAAAACATAGATGCCATAAGAGCAATAACAGGATTCAAAGACGGAAAAAAATCAATGGAGATGACAAACAAGGCTCTGGGAATGGATAAATTTTAACCTTCGTGCCAAGAAGTCCCATTCCACAATCTTTGATTTTGGTGTGAGTAGTTCACCTCAGAATGCCAACCCGCCATCAACGTTTATTACAGCACCGGTAACATATCTTGCTTTATCTGATGCCAGGAAAGCAACGACATTAGCAATATCTTCTGGTTCGGCTTCCTCTTTTAATGGGGTCATATAATTTATTACTTTTTTCCTGAAAAGTGGCATATTTTTTGTTATACTTGTTTTTACAAAACCTGGGGCAACAGCATTTACTGTTATCTTTTTTTTGCCGAGCTCTTTTGCCAGAGACTTTGTAAAACCTATAATGCCTGCTTTAGCAGCTGCGTAATTGCACTGCCCAAAATTTCCATACAAACCGATTATTGAGGATATGCTTATGATTCTTCCGCCATCGCGCATTAATGGCAAAATGGCTTTGGTCACATGGAAAACACCATTAAGATTTGTATTTATAACTGCATGCCATTCCTGCATTGTCATCTTCTTTAATGTCCTGTCTTTTACAATTCCGGCATTATTAACAAGGATGTTTATTTTTTCAAAATTTTTTTGTATTATGGCGGCCATTCGCTTTACTTCATCAAAATTGCTTACATCGGCTTGGACAGCCATACTCTTTACTCCATACTTCTTTACATCATCAACGGCAGCTTCAGCCTCATCTTTATCGTTATAATAATTAATGATAACATCCGCATTATTTCTGGCAAATTCAATAGCAATAGCCTTTCCAATTCCCCTTGATGCGCCTGTTATTAATGCAGTTTTTCCTTTTAACATTTTTATGCTCACGCAGGTTTTGTTGCACATATATAAACCCATTCGCCCTGATAGCACTTGTCATCTGCAAGCGGATTTAAATTTTCCAGTTCTTTAAACAGTTTATGGGCGGCCATGGTAATTATAATGTCTCTATCTTCTTCTTCTTCCGGAGATGGTTTTTTACCTCCCACTTCTGGTAAAATACCTGCCTGCAATCGCTTGATTCTTAAGAACTTAAGCCAGTCAGTGTATTTAACATTGACCCTTTTGTAATAGGGTTCCATGCACTTAAATCCTGTTTGCTTCAGGGCGTTTAAATAATCCTGCATAGGTCTTGGGTAAGGAAAAATAAATTTTCTTTGAGCTATTTGGGATTTTACACGCGCATTAAGACCTTTCCTGTATTTTATGAATTTTGGATTTTTACGTATAATTTCCACAGCTATGTCATGAACTCTATATACTGTAGAATCAAGCAATAATAACCCCTTTGGTCTGCCTTTTCTGGAGACATTCCCGCTATTAAAGATAAAAGTTCCATTAGGCTTTAATGCTTCTGCAATTCCTTTAAATGCCTCTTTGAGGTTAGGCAATAAGTGAATTGTATTTGCGGAAATCACATGGTCTACAGATTTTTTTCCCACAGTTTCTGACAAGGTTGCGTAATCATTATCTTTCTTTTCTAGGACAAAAAAATCCACATTTTGGTAAGAACTTAAAAACTCGTAGGCTTTTCCTAACCATGCCGGCGAGTTGTCAACCAACCATAAC
>DAOVKD010000074.1 GCA_030631975.1 Candidatus Woesearchaeota archaeon | reverse complement strand
TTAATGTTCTTGTAAATCTTCTCAAGTTCTTTAATTTCCCAATGAATATGACCAAGTATTTCAAAATCTTCCAAAGCATTTTTAATTTTAGAAAAGTATTGCGAAGAGCGTTCTAACAAGTCTGGTTTTAATGTAACCTCAATAAAGTCAAAATATTCTTTAGCAAACTTAATTTCTGACAATAACTTACTCCTAAAACCAGCCATATATCCATACTTCATGTTTATCATAAATTAGCTTTTATTATTAAAGGTTTTGGTTGGCGAGCGATTGAAACTAACATCTGCAATTGCTGTTATACGAGGGTCAAAATCTTTGATTTTGAAGCGCAGCGTCCCCTTGAGTTTGAGTTGGGGTTGTCTTAAAGAATTAATTCAAAAACTTTGATGGAAATTGACCACATTGTTCTAATAAAAATTTGTACCTTTCTTTGAATGCCTCTTTTACTTCTGGAAGAACAATTTTCTTATTCCAATCCTTTAAGGCTTTCCTTATGTTATCTTGCATAAGTTCTTCAAAAGATTTTTTTGAATTTTCATACCACCATAATGAAAAGAAAGGACCTATCAAATGTGATGCACCATCAGCAGAGGAGACAATTTTTACCTCAATAGGTGATGTATTAAGGTCAATTTCCATTTTTTTATCCATAATTTCAACATAAGAAATAGCTTTTTCTAAAAATTGCTTTGGAAATCCTAATTCATTTAGTTTTTCTTTACTTCTTTCTAAAGACTTCTCATATTGATTATCAAAATCAAGAATTTTCCCGTAATCATGAAGCCATACAAGAAGTAAAACTAAATTTCTATCAGCCTTTTTGTATATATCACAAAGCTCCAAAGCAATTTTTTCAACAATTTCCAAATGGTATTTTATGAACCATTTATGATGAATGAAATTAGGATTTTTTGATTTTTCAATAACATGAGACTTAAAATTTTGAATTAATTTTTCCATATAAATTGATTATAAAGTATTATATATAAATTTATCTAAGCCCCTACTCAAATTCCGTATAACATCCATTTAACAAACTTTTTGTTTAAAGCCTTCAAGGGAAATAATTATATTTATATATAAGATAAACTTCTTTTAGTACGGCATGTGCTGTGACTTAGTGAACACCAACTGACGAAAGAATGATGAACGGAAGTAACTTAGGAGCACATGCCTTTTCTAAATTAAGCAAAATATTTATAAAGATAAAATTCATGTTAAATACTATGTTAGAAAGTTACCATCCAAAAATTATAGATAAAGAGGCATTTATTAAGTATTATTCTAATAATAAACTAAGCAATTTCCATTAATAAGCAAATATCTGACTTCTTGTTTGTTTAAGTTATTTATAATTTTATCTCAACACCCTTTATTGACTTCAAATCTTTTATTGATTTTTCAGCAGGGATTGAAGTCCTGGAGAGATTCCAGAATATTTTTGTAAGCCATTCAATCCATTCTTTGTCTCTAATCTCGTAAAAGGTATATGTCTTTTTGTCAATCTCTTTCCGAGCATAGTCTTGTGGGTTGAGAATTTCCTTGAATCTTGCCATATCATTGTCAATTATGAAAGCCCGCAGCGGCTGCTCACACTGCCTTATCTCCACCATGTCCTTTCCCAGCCGGTGGTTTATCTCAAGCATCTTCACAACATTCTTGTAGCTTGTTATATCAACTTTGCTGAGAATTTTTATTGAAACTCCCCTTTTTGCAATGTTTTCAAAAACATCAATAATATTTTCTTTGCCCTGCTTTAGATTTGACCAGGAAAGATTTCCTGAAAATATGAGAATCTGCTTTTTTGCATTCCTCAGGATTCCTGAGATATCCTGCTTTACAGTTATCGCTTCCTCGCCCTGCTGCTCAACAAAGGCGCTTCTCTTTTTTGCATCAACAAACTGGTAGATGCTGAAGGGCGAGAAGTCCTGCTTTGTCCTTCCTGCCTTTATCTGCTCGAATAACCGCTCCTGCGCTTCAGAGGAGTTTATCAGCTCATTATTGTTCCAGTAGACAATCTTCAAAGCACCCCTAGTGCCCTTTCTGAAAGTTCTGACTGCAATTGCACCGGAGCGCTGGCTGAGCATCTGCACATAGGTGTCTGCAGTCCTCCAGTTCCTACCTATCAGCGATGCAATCTCGCTCATGGTGCAGGGCTTCTTATACACAAATTCAAGGATTCTTTTCTCAGTCTCGGAATCAAGGGCCATGGCAGTAGGGAGAAGTTTTCTGCTTAAATAGTTTTGTGTCTGCAAAGATAATAGTTGTATTATAACAATTGATAACCATAATAGATTTTATCGTGTTATTAATTTAATAAAATACAACACTGTGTAATATATTTTACAAATAATTATTTATACAATACAAGTGTATCTTTAATTTCTAAAATATAAGGTGATGATTTTGAAAGAGCCTAAAGAAAAAAACCACAACGATGAGAAATCAGAGCTTGAACTGTTGTTAGAGAAAAATGCTTATGGTCCAGGGCTTACTGATGAAGAAGAGACAAGGGCTTTTTGTCTGATTGTGTCTCCTGTTTTTTCAGATGTAGACTGCTGGCTCTGTCCTGGGGAGGATAAGGAAAAGGCGATATATGACACAGGACTCTGCCAGAGCCATGCTCTTTATGCTCTAGCAACAAGAAAATAAATATCTTTAAGCTAAAGCCCAAATATAGTTAACAGTCCCAAAAAGAAAAAACTAACTCACTGATTTATGCAACACAGCACTTTTAGTCAATAAAAACTATTAATATTGACTAATTATAATAAATTAGGTAAATATGAATAATAAAACAAAAACAATAGACAACCTCTTTGAACAAACAAAAAATTTAAGAGGACCATTGGGTGAAAGATTGAGTGGTGAACCGGAAGTCCTTCATGAAATTCAGGATTGGGTTGATTATGGTATGAGTAGAGCACAGATTCAAAGAATTTTAGAATATGTTCCCTCTGTGTTTCTAGAGAAGTGGAAAAGTCCAGATGGTTTTGACAAGTTAAATGAAACAGAAAAAAAAGCATATATGGATATTATGAACATTGGGCCCCTTGGTGTTACTGGACCGGTTATTCAAAGAGTGATTGAATTGGGGGTAGAATATAGGAGTAAGTATAGTAAATCTATTGATAAGCCTAAATATTAAATATAAATAATTAGGGGAGGCAAATTAGGTAAATATGGCCAATAAAAAAACAATAGAGGAAATTATAGAAATTTATGAAAGATATAAAATGGAAGATGTTTTTCTTGGTACAGAAATTCCATTAGATGTCATTGATTTTAAGCCTAGTGTTGATGATTTAAATGCTTTCTGTGAAATTGTTCCTAAAATTCGTGAAAAAAGATATGAAACAAGTCTTGGATGGTACTTAACGGCACTAATACAAAAATGTGATAATAAAAAGATAACTTTAAATTTACCAATCCCTTTAAATTCCCTTGGACATGGACTTGAGAATAAGAGGATAATTGTTAATGGAAGTGTTGGAGACCTTGGATTTATGTATTCATATAATTGTTCAGTCAAAATTAAGGGGGATGTTGGAGATTATTTTGGGTATATAGCAAATGGATGTTCATTTAGGATAATTGAAGGCGAGATGGGAAAAAAGCCACTAGAACTTGCACGTAATTGTAAATTGAAACTTCAAAAATATTATAAAGGAGTAAGCTAAGTAATTTTTTAATCAACAGGCCTCGTGATATTAACATCCTTAACCAGGACAGCAGGGCTTACAACAGGTGTTTCAACTTCCCAGCCAATTACTCTTTCAGGTTTGTTTCCTATTGCAGCAACATTTTTCAGAAGATTTAAGATATTCTCACTTATTCTTATCCCCTTTATTGGCTTACATATCTGGCCATTTTTTATCACAAATATTCCATCTCTTGGAATTGTTGAGAAATCTCCTGTATTATAGTTCTGAAATCTTGTATACCAAATATTTGTTATGTAAAGCCCGGTTTTAACCTGCTCAAAAAGTTCCTGCTTTGAAAAATCTCCTTTTTCAACAATAAGATTTGTTGGCTCTGGTGAAAGCAAGCCAGCATTTGCTGTTGTTTTTGTATTAAATCTTTTGGCAGTTGATGTATTATGCAGATAGGTTTTTAAGATTCCCTTATCAATCATAATATTTCTTTGTGTTGGGGCTCCTTCTGCATCAAATTTTGATGAACTAAAGCCATTTCTTAACATGCCATTATCAATAATTGTTATTTTTTGGTTAGCAACCTGTTTTCCAATCATATTTTTTAAGCAAGAAAGGCCTGCTTCAACTGAAAAGGCAGACATTGCCATGCCTAGATTATCAATAATATTTGCAAAAGGCAGTGAATCAAAAACAACAACCTATTTAACCACCCAGGTCCTTATAAAGAACCAGAACATTGAAGACGAAAAGCTTGCTTCTGAAATCGCAAATATAATTTTAGAAACTCACAAAGAAGCAACTCAAAGAAATCTTATCCAGGTTGTCCTAACCTACGGCTATGACATAGGAATTGCTTCAAAATGGAACAGGTATCGTTATTCTTTTTCTCCAGAATATTGGCTGGAAAAGAAAGACCAAGAAATCTAACCATGCAAATTAACTCGGATGCAAATTTCGCTGCGCTCCATTTGCACCGGTTATTTGCGGCGTTAGGTGTAAAATAATTTAATAAATGGAAACATATGAGGTATTAATATGACAAATCATACTAAAAACTACTGGAAAGTTGCTACATTATTTCTTAGTCTAATCGGAGCAGCAGC
>DAOVKD010000019.1 GCA_030631975.1 Candidatus Woesearchaeota archaeon | reverse complement strand
CTAAAGTTTGCTCTGGCACAGCCCTTTATGTTAAGAGTATACTTAGGAACTGTACTTAACATAAATCAAAGATTTATACATCACCCAGCCCATAAAATAACAGATAATAATTAAAAAACTATTATAGGGATGTAAAAATAGTAGGAGGATGTGAAAAATAAATTTAATTTAAATTTTATTTTTTTCTTTTAAATTCTTCTTGCAAAACTAATAAAACCAGAATGTCCTATTTGCTGGCTTCTGGGCCTTACTTTTCTTCCATTAATTTCCCATTCCCTTTCAATGATTTCAGAAGTCTTTACATGAACAAAGCTCTCATTTTTATTTATTTCATTAACAAAATCAGCAGTTTGAGGCACTGATGGGCTGTAAGAAACCAAAAAACCGCCAGTCTTTAGGGCTTTTTTTGCTGATTCTATTGCTTTCCATGGCTCTGGCAAATCCAAAACAACTAAATCAATATTTTTTTCATCAATACCTTCATAAATGTCTTTATTCTTTATCTTGACGTTTTTTAAACTCAAAAAATCTATATTATGCTTTACAATTTTAATGAAATCTTCTCTAATTTCATATGTTGTAACTTCTTTCACGATATTTGCCAGAAAACAGCATAATGCTCCAGAGCCAGAACCAGCATCAATTACTTCACTAGAGCTGTTAATTCCTGTCTCAGCCACAATTAATCCAATATCCTTTAAAGGTATAACCTGGGCATCTCTTTTAATCTTTTTATACAAATCAATAAAATAAGGGTCAAAAACAGTAAATTCTTTTTTTGTATTCGAAACTAGTTTAGAACCTGTTTTTTTCTTCAAGTCTTCTTTTTTAAAAAAGCCGTATTTTGTATGGAAATCCTTATTCAAGTCTTTAATCAGAAATTTATCATATTTGTTTATTAAAACTTTAGCCATGATAAAATCAGGAATAACTGTAAATTTAAAAAGATTGTTATAAAATAAACGAAAATATTTCCAAGTATACTTTAAGTGCAGTTTTTATGGCAAAAAAATCTAAAAAACTAAAAAAGAGCCAAAAAGTCAGTTAAAATAATCAGTATTTATGTGTGAAACCCCTCTGGGGATATTTTATCTATTTTACCTTTAAGTTTACCTTCTAGGTCCTTTCTTTTCCGGAATTCCATCTCCTTAAATATAGCATATTGTACTGCCATAGTAAGTCTTCCTAAGAAAAATCCTATGAGCATAAATAAAAAATACTTTACATATAATAATTTAATCAAATGGCCTCACAAAACAAAGTAAAGGATAAGGTTAAATAAGTCTGACCCATATGTTAAATATAAAGTACTTACAAGTTTTTTTTATAGAATAACTAGACTAAACATTTTTCATAAAGTATGTAGAAAAAACACTTTTTATTTTAATGCAAATATTCCATCAGTTTTTAACTGACGGTTGGAACTGCTGGTTATAGGGCAGAATATTTGCATTCTCAGATATCCGACCTATGAGAAGGAAGCGAGCAATCCCAGTCTATGACTGGATGTGTCGAATTTCTGTTGAATGTTATTAAACTTCAATTAAAAATATAAAAATTTACTAAAAAACGGGCCAGAAGGGATTCGAACCCTCGACTTACAGCTTGCTTCTAAAATAGAAGGCTGTCACTCTTTTTGGCTTCACCAAAACCTTCCCGAAAAAGTTTCTCGAAGTATCCAAGCTGAGTTACTGGCCCATTGATGAAATTAGATTTGATTATTTGTTTATAAATGTTTATTTAAATCTATGCTGCAGCAAGAAATTCATGGCAAAATTTTTGTTTGCTGATGATTAATATGTTTTTGACATATATTTTCCAGCATATAATCAATCCGAAAGCTTTATATAAAAGTAATATAGATATTTGTATACTAGTTTATAGATTAGCTTATGTCAAAAGGGGCATAAAAGGTGTCATAGGTGAGGACAAAAACAAATACTAAAAAACCTCAGTAATATGATATCAAGCCCCTTTTGAACCTTAATAAAATGGAACCAGAACTAAAAATCTTTACAGACAATGTAGATGCATGGATAAAGCAGATAAGAAGGGAATTTGCAAATTTTTCAGATGTACCAAATGTTGTTAGCGAGAACACTGATAACATACAGCACAATTATGAGCTTATATATGAACTAAAAGATCAGATAGAAGAGCTGAAGCAGGAAATAAACGCATTGAAATTAATACAGATAATAAGCCTCAAGAAAGGCGGGCAGGAGCAGCATAAGAAGATTAGCTAATCTCATTTACTATTTTCTTTAAAGCATTGTCTATAGCTACAAAGAGATTTCTCTCCACAACTTCAGAAACAGTAGGTTTGCCGCCATTTACAAGCTTTGCATGTATTTCGTACTTGCTGCTTTTTTCTGTTTCATGGATGGGCTTCATGGTAACACTTAATTTTTCAAACTTATCAGAAAGCTCGGACAAGCGCCTTCCATAATTCCCTATTATCTTTTTTAACACTATCATAGAAGCGCCGTCAATATCTTCAAAACCTACAAGCTCTATATTTCCACCCAACTGCATACTCCCGTCCATAATGACCCCAAAATAAGCTATTAAGGCTTATCTCGGATTTGATGTTTAAATAGTTTTTGTATTGACAGGTTTCATCCAAAAAAATAGGTTGTGCCTAATTTAGGGGAGGTGGGCGGGCAAAAGCATGCAATGATATTAATTAAAATGCTGTGTATCTGAACGTAAAACTTTTTAGAAGGTTTGCGTTAGCAAACCCAGAAAACCAATATAATTTGTCTGTTGGTTTTCGCTGTAAAATCAAGATGCAGCATTTTGACTAAAGTCTGCTCTGGCACAACCCTAAAAAGAATTTTTGAACGAAGCCGTATCTACATTGCTAATAACAAAATATAAATACCACCTAATAAAGTTTAAAATTTATGGAGCCAATACAAATCATAGGAATAAAAGATTTGGATGAAATGGAAATAGAGTCTGTCAACAGGCTTGCCAACAGGTATTATGGAAAAATCCAAAGGGAAATCAAAAAAATCATTTCTTTGGCGGTTCATATAAAGGGCTATGAAAAAGAAGGAAGGCAGAAAAAGTATTCTGTCCATGTGAAAGTAATTGCCCCTGCCAGGATCTTTGCTTCTACAAAAACTTTTGATTGGGATTTAGAGAAAGCATTGCATAGCTCTTTTAGGGATGTCATAAGAGAACTGCAGCATAGCTTACATACTGATGACCAGCACAAAAAAGTGCGTTAAAGACATTTAGGATGCAGTTTTTTCTTAATAATCTTAAAAGTAAAATAAAAATGGCAGATTTATGTCAACTAGAGGAATTAGAATTAAGCTGTTTCGGCTGTTGCGGCAATGATTACAGCCATAAGAAAAAATTAATGAGAGACATAAGAAAAAATACTCGGGAATTTCATAAAAGCAAATTCATTAAATCTTTCATGACTCGGACTACAGAGCTCAGATCCTCTGGTGTTTGCGCTAATGTTGTTTTCAAAGATGGAAAATTCTTCTGTCCAGGCCATCCTGCACTGCACCATGGTAAGGATTACAGGGGGGAAGATCCAGATTGCGAAAAAGATAAAGATGATGGATGTAAAACTTATATTTTGTTTCAGGCCTGGAGCAAAGAAAAACAAAAACAATTTCTGGATTTTGTCAAATCAAAAAAACTGGATAGATTTACTTATTCCATAAAAATGGACAATGATTCTTTGCTGAAAGAGTTTGAGAAAAAGGTTAAAGAAACCTCTTGATTTTATCTTTATGCTTTTTATTGCTGAATCCAACTAATTTAACCCACATTTTAAGTTGGTTTTTTCCATTTAGTTGGATTCTTATTTTCCTGTTACCAATCTGATAGACTCCAAATGAAAATTTGTATTTCTTTAGTATATCTATAAATTGTTTTTGCATTGGTGATGGACTTACTTTCATTTCAAGTCTTGGGTATATTGTACCATTATTATTTGTTGTAACAAGGCACCCATCAGTGTCAAAATATCCTCTAAGTACTTGTAGGTCTAATTTAGAAGATAAGGATTGAGAAGGAATAGTAGCATTATTCCATTTAGGAGAAACTTTAATCCCAACGTTGTTAATGAGAAAACGTAGGATATATCTTCTAAATATGTACAATTCTGCTGTATTTTCATTTGCTCTCTGCTTCCAAATTGGTTTTACATCAAATATCTCTACTATCAATTTATCCACATAGGATATATATTCTGCATCATCCTTAGAATTAAAACTAATTTTCACTCTGTTAGTTGAGGAGCTTAGATATCCATCACCGAGTAAAATTCCAACTAACTCTGCTAGTTTTTTAGTATTAATTTTTGTTAAATTCATTTTACATTACAACTTATGTTGTTGTGAAACTATGTAAATGATTTTGTATTTAAATACCTCACGCGTAAATGTCCAGTGGTTTTTGTGTCCAGTGAGAAAAAATCATAATTTAATAGTTGAACTCTAAAATGTGATGTAAAATAAGAAAAATTAAGAAAAAAATAGCGGAGAGAGGATTTGAACCTCCGACTTCCTCTGTTATGAGTTAACTCATGACATCTGAGGGTATCACAGGAGATGCTTATGAGCCTTCCGTACTAGCAGGTCACTAACTCTCCGGGCACTCCTGACTGCCCTACTCCGCTGTATAAAAATAAGAATTCCAGCAACTTTAAAAACATTACTAATAACTTTAACCCTGTTTTTTCTCAATAATCTGGATATTTCCCTTAAATTCAACAAAAATGACATTGTCGCCTTCATTAAGTCTATTAAGTAACCCTTCAGGAGCATTTCCATCCAAAGTTTCATAACTCACATTGTCCATTATCTGCACTTTATTGCCTGCTTTTGAAATAATCTGGCCTGTTTTCCTTATTATGTCAACAATTTCAACTTTATCTGTATGGTGCAGATTAATGCTTCTTTCACCCTTCTTGTTTAACCCCTGGATAAAAAGTTTTAGCTTGCTGTGGGAATGAGTTCCATAGACAACAATTTCTTTTCTTACTACACAAACAGGTTCTCCATTATAAATGAAGTAACTGCCTTTTTTTAGTTCTGATGCGGATGACATTTTAAAAAACGCCGAGGGGGAGATTTGAACTCCCGTGCCCCGAAGGACAAAGGATCTTTATGACAGTCCTTGAGGAAAATAGTCCTAGCAATCCTTCGCAATGGCCAGGCTATGCGACCTCGGCATAAAAGAAAGTAATTGTAATTTTATTTATAAAACTTATTATAATCTGCAGGTTCTTGCAGCAAAGATTGATAATCCCGCAGTATTGCGAACGGGTTCTTAACGCGCGCAATCAGCAATGTTGCCGACCATAATGGGGAGGCCCATAATTCTAGGGAATTAAAAAATAAAATACAATAATAAAAACTCCAACAAAAAATAATTCAATATTGGAAACAATAATAAAATTAATATGTCAGAAATATACCATCAGTCTGTGATTAATGGACGAAGTCCTGCAACACTGAGTAATGTGGTATATTTCTGAACACACTAAAAAATTTGCCTATAGCAAATTTTTGGTGCACCAGAAATTCGCAAAGCAAATTTCTTAGTGTGCTCAAAAACCACTATGAGGTGTTGCGTTCAGCAACATGCTACCCGTCTTTGACTGGTGGTTTTTGACAAAACAAAAAAATCGAATAATTAAACCAATACATTTTTAAACAAAAAAATGAGAAACAAAGAAATGAAAAAAATATTATTGTTTTTCTGCATTATTTTTCTTGCTAATACAGTTTATGCGCAGGAAGATTGGCACCGCAATAGCCAGAATCTTGTAATTAACATTAATGTATCTTCGGAAGCAATAATTAAACCAACATCTTCTGATAGCAGTGTAAAATACATTAATGTAAATCTGTCGCATTATCCTCATGAATGTTTTAACCAGGAAGTGCTTAACCTTAGGATTGAGCCGGAAGCAGAGGTAGAGAACAATGCCATGCTGTTTAGCTGGCAAAACCCAAAGAACAAAATAAATTTTGGATATAATGCAAAAATAAGAATAAATAACAATATTGTCAAGGTAAAAGACAAAGTCAAATTTCCCATTTTGGACCTGCCAGAAGAACTTAAGCAATTTACACAACCAAGTGAAATAATTGATTCTAATGATGAGGATATAATTGGCTTTGCTTCAGAGATTGCAGAAGGGGAAGATGACTTGTATGTAGTTGCGCATAAGACTGCGGAATGGGCAAAAAACAACATAGAGTATGACCTAAGCACCTTAACAGCAGATGCAAGCCAGAAAGCATCATGGGTTCTGGATTATAGGCAAGGTGTCTGCGATGAGATAACTTCCTTGTTTATCGCAATGCTGAGGTCCTTGGGAATTCCAGGAAAATTTGTGTCTGGAATTGCTTATACAGAAAGTGAATTGTTTCCAGAAAACTGGGGCCCTCATGGCTGGGCAGAAATATACTTTCCTGGTTATGGCTGGGTTCCTTATGATGTAACTTACGGCCAGTTTGGCTACATTGACCCGACGCATGTAAAATTAAAAGAATCTGTTGACAGTAATGAACCTTCTGTACAATACAAATGGGCAGCAAGAAATACAGACTTGGAAACAAAGAAATTAGATATGAGCGCTTCTTTGCAGGAGACAATTGGAAGAGTTAAAGATCCAATCAGCATAGATGTTAATATTTTAAAGCAAAACATTGGTTTTGGCTCTTATAACCTTATAGAAGCTGTTCTAGAGAATTCTGAAGATTATTATATTTCATCAGAGGTTTATATATCAAGGCCAAAAGAAGTTGAGATAACTGGAGATGTTTTCAGGAATATTTTATTAAAGCCAGGGAAAAAGAAAAGTGTTTTCTGGATTATTAAATTAACAGATGATTCAAAGAAAAATTTTATTTATACCTTTCCCATTACAGTAAGCACTTTAAGGGGCTCTGAGAAAAATGCAGATTTTAAATCAAAAAAAGGCGATATTACCTATTCATTTGAGGAAATAAATAATATACTGAATCAAAAAAAGGAGGAAGAGGAAAAGATTTATTCCAAAGATGTAAAAATTGATTGTGAAATTGATGAAAAAGAATTTTATTCTTATGAGAAAGCCCTGCTTAAATGCAGGATTAAGAACATTGGAAATACTGTCTTAAAGAATTTAAATGTATGTTTTGAATCTGAATGCATTAAATCTGATTTAGGAATTGCGCAGGAAAAAAGCTTCAATTATTCTGTTGAAAAATCTGCAACAGGAAATCAGGAATCTGTATTTAAGGTAAAAAGCGCTGATCTTTCCAAGGCAGAATATATTGAATATAATGTTTTAGACGAGCCCGAAATCAAAATAAAAGACGTAGAGTCTCCTAATGATGTTGAATATGAAGACAGTTTTAAGATTAAGTTTTTGCTGAGCAGAGAATCCGTTTCAACCCCATATAATGCAGCAATCACTGTTGCTCAAAATAACTTCAAAAAAACATGGACTGTAAAAGAACTTTCTGAGGACAGGAAATTTGTAATTAATCTGCTTGGCAGGAATTTGAAGAAAGGAATCAATGAGTTCAATATTCTTGTTAAATATGAGGATGGAAATGGAAGAGCTTACAAAACACAGGAAACATTTTCTGTTGAGATTGTTAATGTTACTCTAATACAAAATGTTTTATTGGCTTTAAACCAATTTATGTTGTTTCTTGAGAACTTGGTATAACAGCCTTTGGCGCTGTTTTTGTTTTTATTGTTGTTATGAAAATATTTTTTAGGAAGAAATAAATTCAGTTTATATATTACATCAAGTTTTGTTGGTTTTAGTTTGTTGTGCGATTTCCAGAATGAGTTTTTTTAGTTTACCATAGCTAAAGGGCATGGTTGTTCCAGCCAGTTCCCTTCCATCAAACCATTCATAAGCCTTTGGCTTTTTAGGTTCTACCCCAATTAATTTTTTGATATCTTCATGGTATTTGTAAGGATTAGCTGTTATTTGGGCAATGCACAAAACATCAGGAGAGATATTGTATTTTTTTATGTATTGCTCTAAACCATGAACACCGCATGCGCCGTGAAATTCTATTGTTATCCCATATTTGTCATAAACAT
>DAOVKD010000033.1 GCA_030631975.1 Candidatus Woesearchaeota archaeon | reverse complement strand
TTAATAATATAAGTCTAAGCCTTCAGCACCTAATCCAATATCTTATTTTCCTAATAATTTACTTTTCTTCGTTTAAAGTTCCGGCTACAAATTTATTTCAGAAATTAAAGAGTTGGAAGGGTAATTTAGTGACACTTCTGATTCATTTTATTTTGTTGCCCGTTTTATTTATGCTGATTTCAGTAAAAATTTTAAGGCTGGACACTTTAATTTTGGCAGGAATAATTTTTGTTTTTACCTTACCAACTGCTACAACAAACGTATTGTATTCAAATTTATTGAAGGGGGACTCTCCATATGTTTTAGTTATGCTTTTACTTACAAGTCTATTATCTCCAATTTTTACACCATTAGTTTTTTATTTATTAACTAAGAATTTAGTTTCTTTTAATGTACTTATTATGTTTATCAAGCTAGTTTTGATTATAGTTTTACCATTCATACTAGCAAATCTCACAAGCAAGGTTTTTTCTGGAATTAAGAAAAAAGCTGACTTTTTTTCATCAGTATCCTTCATTATTGTGCAGTTTATTTCTGCAGGCGTACTTTATGATTCCGGAATTTTGAATAATTTTCCTTCACTGATAAATATTTTACTGGTGTTGGCATTGTCATTTGTACTTTCTTTTATTGTTATCTTTTACTTGGTAAAAAAATTTTCCGATAGAGAATACTCAATATCATTTGCTTTAGTTACTACAAGAAGGAACACATCCTTAGGTTTAGGCATAGCTATTGGGGTTTTGAGTCCTGTTGTAATTGGAGTGCTCTTGCTTTACCAGTATGTAATGGATATATTGGGATTCACATTAATGAGGTATATAAAATGACAAATCAAAGAAAACCTAAAATCGCAATAAGTCTGGATAAAAGTCTGCTTGATTTAATAGACAGCAAAGTAGATGGTTCTGTAATAAGATCAAGAAGCCAGGCAGTGGAGTTTTTTCTGAAAAAAGGACTGCAGGAACAATCAATAAACACTGCTGTTTTGCTGATAAAAGGCGAGCATCAGAAAAATCTGTTGAAAAAAGTAAAAGGAAAATCCCTTATAAAAAACCAGCTTGATTTTTTTGCAAAATATGGCATAAATAATGTTTATATTGTTACCCAGCATACAAAAAATATCAATTTGTTGTTAAGTGAGATCTCTGATGCAAAAATTAATGTTGAGATCATTGAAAAAGAAGCAAAGGGAAATGCGCAGGCATTACAGGCTGTAAAAGATAAAATAAAAAACAGTTTTATAGTGATGTCAGGAGACACTTACAATAATTTTAATTTGTTGAAGATGATAAAGAAGCATTTGGAATTAGATAAAATGGCTACAATGGGTTTGATGACAAGAGAAAAGATATTGGGTTACGGCACTGCAATTTTGGACGGGGATTTTATTGTTGATTTTCAGGAAAAGCCAAAGCAAAGCTCTACTAATATAGTTAACGCAGGAATTTATATCTTTAAGCCAGAAGTTTTTGAGCTGTTTGAAAATGTAAGCAGATTAGAAAAAGATTTATTTCCTAAATTAGCAAGATTAAAGCAGTTGATTGGCTTTTTTACATACGGGGAGTATGAGCATTTAGGATAAAACTAGGCTATGAAAAACATTTATAAACTAGGTGTTTTTATACAGGACATATGATTTTTGAAGAAAATAGAACAATTGAAAAAGTTTGGGAAAAATGGGGTTATGTATTAAGTTACTTTATATTTACGACAATCTTATTTCTCATACTGGCATTATTAAATAAGATTCCTGAATCATGGGCTTATCTTTATGTAATGGGGATCACAATATTAATTGCTTTAATGGGTGTTATAATTAAAAGACTTTTGAAATGAAAGAAGTAAAACAATTTTTTAAGGGCTTAAGGAAGGGCATGCAAAATTTCGGGCACGATATAGCACTGATTATTAATACAATTTTACTGACATTTGTGTACCTAATTGGTGTTGGACTAACCTCTCTTTTTGCAAAATTATTCAGAAAACACTTTTTGGAAACAAAATTATCAAAAAAAGACTCATACTGGTCTGATTTGAACTTAAAAAAGAAACCTATGGAAGACTATTACAGACAATTTTGAGGTAAAAATGTATATCCTGGGGATAAGTTGCTATTATCATGATTCATCTGCAGCTTTATTGAAAGATGGAATTATTGCAGCTGCAGCTCAGGAGGAAAGATTTACAAGAAAAAAACACGATACTTCTTTTCCCATTAATGCCATAAAGTATTGCCTAAAAAGCCAGAATATAAACATTAATGACGTTATGCATATAGGATTTTATGAAAAGCCTTTTCTTAAATTTGAAAGAGTTCTTTCACAGCATCTCGAAATGTTTCCTAAAAGCTTTAAGACATTCTTAGTTTCTATGCCATCTTGGATTAACGAAAAATTAAGAGTGATGAGGGCAATAAGAAAAAAACTGAAATACAAGGGAGACGTTTTGTTTATAGAGCACCATCTTGCTCATGCTGCAAGCTCTTTTTTAGTAAGTCCATTTAAAGAAGCTGCAATCCTTACAGTAGATGGTGTTGGTGAATGGACAACAACTGCTTATGGGATTGGAAAAGATAATAATATAGAGCTTATAAAAGAAATTAAGTTCCCCAGTTCTATCGGTTTGTTGTATTCAACCATAACAGCATATCTTGGCTTTAGCGTGAATAATTCTGAATATAAGGTTATGGGATTAAGTGCTTATGGTAATATGGATAAAAATACCAATGAGTATTATAAGAAACTAAAACAAGTTATAGATATTAAAGAGGATGGCAGCTTTAGATTTGATATGAGCTATTTTGTTTTTCACTATGCTGATAGAATGCCTTCAAGAAAATTATGCAAACTGTTAGATGGGCCAATAAGAAAGCCCGAATCAGAAGTGACACAGGGGCATAAAGATGTTGCAGCAGCACTGCAGATGGTAACAGAAGAGATCCTAATTAAAATTCTTAATCATATAAATAAAGTTATAAAATGTCCCAACATAGTCCTTGCAGGGGGTGTTGCCCTAAACAGCGTATATAATGGCAAGATATTAAAAAACACGCCTTTTAAAAATATCTGGATTCATCCAGATGCAGGCGATGGGGGGACGAGTATTGGTGCTGCTTCTTACATTTACCATAGTATATTGGGCAATAAAAGGAATTATGTTTTCAGAAATGCTTACCTTGGCCCGAAATTTTCTACAGAGGAGGCAAAATCATTTTTGGACAAGAATAAAATAAAATATTCTGAATTCAAGGATGAAAACGATCTGGTAAAAACTACTGCAAAATTGATTTTTGATAATCATGTTGTTGGCTGGTTCCACTTAGGAATGGAATGGGGTCCCAGAGCATTAGGGGCAAGAAGCATATTATCAAACCCTTGCAGCCCAGAAATGCGGAGTATATTAAACCAGAAAGTGAAGCACAGGGAGAAATTCAGGCCTTTTGCACCAGTTGTTTGTGAAGATGATGCACTGAAATATTTTGATTGTGACACACCTGTCCCGGAACCAACTGATTTTATGCTGATGGTGTATCCCATAAAAAAAGAGTGGCATAAGAAGATACCAGCTGTAACGCATATTGATGGCTCTGGAAGATTACAGACAATAAGAAGACATCAAAATCCGTTGTACTATGATTTAATCAAGGAATTCGGAAAGCTGTCTGGAATCCCTATCCTCATAAATACATCATTCAACATAAGAGGAGAACCTATTGTTTGTACACCTTACGATGCGTATAAATGCATGATGGGTACAGACATAGATTATTTAGTGATGGATAAATTTATAATAAAAAGGGAAAACAACCCTCAAGATATGTGGGACAGTGAGAAGTATGCAAAAGATTAATAAGGTAATTACAATAGAGAACAAAAAGATTAAAATAAGCAAAAAGCAGCTAAAAATAAGATTAATATCAATCTTAATTGTCCTTTTAATTTCCTTTTCTCTAGGAGAGATTATTGTAAGAGTTTTTAATCCTCAGAAACTGTATAATGAACATAATCCATCTTACCCCACATACCCCAAAGAAGTTGAATACGATAAAGATTTAGGTTGGTCAACTGTAAAAGATTACAAAGTGCAACCATATACAAGTCAAAAAAGAAATCCTATAATCACTATTACACATAATAGTAAAGGCCATAGAATGGATCATGAAGTGGATAAAAACAAAAATATCGTTGTTATGACCGGAGACTCTTTAACTTATGGATTTTGGGTGGATGATAAGAAGATAGTATCTGCGCAACTTAAGGGGATGTTAGGTGATAATTGGGAAGTTATTAATTTAGGTGCTGGTGGTTATGGAACTGATCAAGCTCTTTTAAGATTTATTAGAGATGGTTTGCCTTACAAGCCAAAAGTTGTTGTTCATACTCTGTTTAACAATGATTTTTCTAACATAGTTTCTAAATACCAGTATAATGTGTTCAAGCCACTTTTTGTAATAAAAGAAAATGGTGAATTAGAATTAACAGGTGTACCTGCACCCTTAAGCAAAGATTATGAACGTAGTTATCCAAAAGAAAGGGAACATGCATATAAAGGTTTTAAACGTTTTATGCGAAGCTGGTCACACTTATATATTCTTTATAAAGACAAGGGCTCTCAGACAAGATCCGCTATAAAGAACAAACTCGATCCTCCTGAAAAAGAGGATTATTTTATTGCTTATAAAGATGGTGAGTTCTGGGCTATTGAGAGGGAATACTCTAATGTGATGAATTATGCATTTGTTCTGAACTCATTAATACTCAAAGAATATGACAATCTTGCAAGACAAAATAATATAACATTCATCTTTGCAGTCATTGGAGATAGGATATCAGTTGACCCTGAGATGCAGAAAGCAACAACAGAAAAGTATTATAATATTGATGATAATTTCTTTGATTATGGGAAGCCCTACCGATTATTAGAAGATTTTGCCAAAAGCGAAAACATAAAAATAGTGAACCTATACCCCTTATTCAAAAAGGAATTTCAGGAAAATAAAAAAAGCGTGTATCTAGAAGGTGATCATCACTTAAATGATTATGGTCATGAATTATTTGCGAAAGAAATATATAACATGCTAATTCAAGAGGGTTTAGTAGAGAATGGCTAATAACAAATCTTTATTAGGAGAGGTCTGGGATTTTTTAAAAGTAAGAAAAGCATGGTGGCTTGCCCCTATAATTATTATGCTTATTTTGGTGGGAATACTAATTATATTTGGGCAAAGTAGTGCACTATCTCCGTTTATTTATGCGCTTTTCTAAACTGTCAAAAAAGTACAGCAAAATGATGGAATGGGTTAAATTAATTTCTTAACTTCTTTTAAAACATCATTAACCTGTATTTTTTTTACGCATGCGTTTTCCATTCCATGTTTGCATTCTCCAATTTCCCTTTTATGGACGTTTATGCAGGCGTCTTGTGTTTTTTTCTTGTAAATATAATAATTATTTTTTCCGAATGGCCTGAATCTTACAGGAAGGTTGCAGCCAAACAATCCAATTGTTTTTATTCCCTGCGCTGCTGAAACGTGCATTGGCCCTGAGTCATTGCCAATGAATAAGCTGCATAGGCTAATTAAATAAAACATTTCTCTAGTGTTTATTAGACCCGCTATATTGAATGAATTATTTTTATTAATAATTAAATCTTGCAATTCATCGATTGATTTTTTTTCTTTCTTATTTCCAATCAAAATAATTTTAGCATTACATTTTTTAATCAAATAGTCTGCAAGTTCTGCAAACCTTTCCTTTGGCCACATTCTTGATTTTGCGCTTTCAGCTGCTCCGACTCCAAATCCAATAAGAAAATCTTTTTTTGCAACATTATATTTTCTTAATAAATTATTAATATTTTTTTTATCATTTGAAGAATAATTAAGTTTCGGCAATTTATCAACATTTGATTTGATATTTAATGGTTTAAGGAGGTCTAGGAAAGTGTAAACAACATGCTGCCTGTCATTGTAATCCACTGTTTCAGTATATAATTTTGACCTGATGCCATGAGAATAGCCTATTCTTTCCCTGCCTACGTAAAAGGATATTATTGCAGAAATATTGAGATATTCTTCCATATCTATGATAAGATCATATTTTCTTAAATTTTTTAAAATAAATAATTTGATAGAGAATGGGTTTAATTTCAGAACTTTTACATTATTAATAAATTTATTTTTATAATAAATTTCCTTGTTTCTTTCAGTTACTAAAATATCTATATTGCTTTTTTTATATTGCTTTCTTAATGCTTGTATCGCAGGGAGCGTTAGTATTGTCTCACCTATGCCCCACAACTGAATGAGCAGTATCTTATCGTATTTATGGATTTTTTTATGCCTAAAAAGCTTGTTTATCGATAATAATAGACACAATAAGGACCCAATATATTTATCCAGAAATTTAATTAAATCAACAGATGCCATTTATTTTCTTTTTAGAGCTGCCTTCCTGACTATTTCCTCAATTTTTCTTTGGTTTTTTCTGACCATGGTATAGGTATAGAAGCTGACAAATATCAGGAAAAGGAATCCTGTAATTATGAAAAAGTCCAATGTCCTTGCAATACTGAATGTCTTAAGCAGAGGGTCAAGAATCTGGGGGAATAAAGTCACTATAGTAAATACAGCCCAGAATACAAACCAGAAACTATACTCCTTTATTGTGAATTCCTTTCTTTTATACTGCAGGAATGTATAGTACATCATAAAGAATCCAAACAGGATGCCTAAGATCTGAATGCCCAGTATATTTGCCATTTTTACCTCATAGATGATTTAATTTCCACACCAATACATTAAAAACAATTCTAACTCCATCCAATATGGTCGTGCCTTTGTAATTGTCTGAGTAAATTGTCTCTATTGGAACTTCAGTGTATGATAATTTATATTTGCCTATTTT
>DAOVKD010000037.1 GCA_030631975.1 Candidatus Woesearchaeota archaeon | reverse complement strand
GAACTCCTCCTGCTTCCTCACTTATATTAAAGGAAGCAGGTGTAGAAAAAGGCTCTGGAAATCCTAAAACAGACAAAGTTGCAGATGTTGTTATTGAGCAAATAATTAAAATTGCAAAGATGAAAGAAACCAGCTTGTTAGGCAAGGGCTTGAAAGAAAAAGTCAAGGAAATTATTGGAACATGCAACTCAATGGGTATTTTAGTGGAAGGAAAGCCTGCAGTGGAATCCATTAAGGAAGTTAATGAAGGAAAATATGACAAGGAAATTAAAGAAGAAAAGACAGAGCTTACTGCAGAGGAAAAAGCTAAACTAGAGGAAGAAAGGAAAAAACTTGCTGAAGAAATGGAAAAAAGGCGCGCAGAGTTTGAAAAAACTGCTAAAGAGATTATTGAAAAAATGGCTGGCAAGGAAAGGGGAGAAATTAAGGCTAAATTGTCAGAAGCCGATATCCCAGACATTATCATTAAGGAATTATTGCCGGCAGAAGGAGAGGCTGCAGCTGGAGCAGAAGCAAAACCAGGAGAAGCGCCGGCAGAAGGAGCAAAGCCTGCAGAAGGAGCGAAAGAAGCTGCGGCTGGAGCTAAGGCAGGAGAGCCAAAAGCAAAAGAGAAGAAGAAATAATTAATATATTAACTATACCTTATCACTTCTCTTATATTCAATATTGTTTTTCTCCAATATTTCTAAAATACGTTGTTTTTCTTTTCCCAGACCTTTCCAGTCCAATAAAACAAATTTTGCTTTTGGAACAGTCTTTTCCATTGCTTCTCTAATCAGGCTTTCATCTAAATTTTCTAAATTGTATTTCGCGCATATATACCCGACAGCTAAATCAGTTTTTAACATTGCCTTATTTGCGGCATGATTGTAATGGCTTCCTCCAATAACAAAGATGCTTTCATAATTATTTTTTATTTTCATTGAATTTCCATTATTATTGATATTATTCATTGATATATTATTAATCGTTATTGAATTATTTTCATTGGAATTGTTATTGTCTTTTTTTAGTGCGTTTATTATTGATTGGGCCACAATGTTCCCAGCATTTTTATCTTCCCATTCTTTCTCAGAACTCCCAATTTCCACAAATAAAACTGGTTTTTCCATAAGAGGCCCGTGATGAGTTGCTTCCATTGTTGCTTCAAATTCAGAATTCTGGGAATTTTTATCTAATTCAATAAGGATATTTTTCATATAGGCTGATGGAGCTATGCACAATGTTTTTTCCTTCCCGCCAAACCTTGCTTTTCCAAAATTACCAATTGCATGAACAGTTAAGCTTTTTCTTTCCTCTTTTGCTCTGTGCCCGGATATAAAAATAAACAGCCCTGCATCTATTTTTTTGTCCAAATTATCTGTATAAATTAATTCAGAATTAATAGTATATAATTTTATTTCATTATCGTTAATCTCACATTGAAAAATATTATTATTGTCAAATTGCTCTTCTGATTTATCAAAATTAAAATTACTGACAAGATTTTCTTTGATATTTACACTTGCTTTATCTTTTGAAGATGAAATAATCGCAATTTTCATTATAGTAAGGTTTTGATAGATGAATTTATAATAATTGCCATCATAGGAGCTCTTTTTGAATCTTTCATGTTATATCGTAAATTCTAAATAAGTAAATAAATAAGTATAAACATAGGTATAAACATAAGAATAATTCTACCAAATTTAACCAAATTATGAGTAAAAATCAGAATGTTTAAATATAAGTATTTTAATAAGAATAAAGATAAATAAAAATATAAGTAAAATGTCAACAGAATTCAAAAGAAAACTCTACAAGCGCGGTTCAAGCTTTGAAACAACTATTCCTATGCCCTTGTTATTTGCCCTAGACTTGAACAAAAAACACCATGTAATCTTCTTATTTGATGCTGATGCAAATAAATGGTACATTAAGTTTGAACAAATAGAAAACAAGTGAGGTGGTAATATGTACAGGTTTATGAGATTTTTGGACTCGTTAGAGCATTACGAACTGGTTAAATTTAAGCAGGAGATGGAAAAAGGCACTTTGGATATTGCAAAATCAATCCAGGGAAAGATAAAAGAGCATGAAAAGAAGCATGCAGGTTACTGCGCAACCTGCTCCAACACATTAGACCCTTACAATACAAACAACTATACAATTATCTTTGGCCCTGAAGACTTTAGGAAAAAGGCTTCTTTTTGCGGTTTAGACTGCCTGGAGTATTTCCTAATAAAACTGAAACAGATGAAAAAGGGTGAGAAGAATGAGAGTCCAAGACATTAGTGAATGTTCTGTAGAAACTGTAAAACTAGACCTTAAGGATTTAATAAACAAAGCAGTCTTTAAAAAAACAGGAAAGGAGAAGAGAGAAATAAAATATTAATAAAATGCACAATAAACCGATTAATGAAGTTTTTAAAGCGTTGAATGCAAAAGAAAAGGGCCTTACAGAAAAAGAGGCAGAAGCAAGACTAAAAAAATACGGCCTTAATGAAATAAAACAGGAAAAGAAAATAAGTCCAATTAAGATTTTTCTGAATCAATTTAACAATGTTGTTATTTACATCCTAATTTTTGCCCTTGCTGTTTCTATTTTTCTGGGAGAGACAATAGATGCAATTGTTATAGGAGCAATAGTAGTCGCAAATGCTGTGTTAGGCTTTATACAAGAATATAGGGCAGAAAAATCAATAGAGGCTTTAAAAAAATTAGTCAGCTTAAAAGCAACTGTAATAAGGGATGAAAAGGAAAAAGACATTGATGCGAAATTACTAGTTCCAGGAGACATAATAAAACTGGAAACAGGGGATAAGCTGCCAGCTGACTGCAGAATTTATGAATTAGTGAATTTACAGACACAGGAAGCCGCCCTAACAGGTGAATCAACACCTGTAAAAAAGGAGCTAATAGTTTTAGCGGAAAAAACTCCTTTAGCTGACAGGCTTAATATGGCTTTTTCCGGCACAATCATAACAAACGGCAAAGGAAAAGCAGTTATAACATCAACAGGAATGCAGACAGAAATTGGGAAGATTGCCACTTTAATTGAGGAAGTGAAACCAGAGCTAACGCCTCTTCAAAAAAAAATAAATACATTGGGAAAGAGGATAGGCATGGCTGTGGTAATAATCAGCATTATAGTTTTTCTTGCCCAGCTTTTTAAAGATCCTGTTATTCTGGGATATTTAACATCATTTGAATTTCTTGAGTTTCTTAAAGGCTCCAGGGAACTTTTCCTTACAGCCATTGCCCTGGCAGTAGCGGCAATACCAGAAGGCCTGCCGGCAGTTGTAACTATCGGGTTAGCTATAGGAATCAAAAAAATGGTCAAAAGAAATGCATTAAACAGGAGACTGCCTTCTGTAGAAACTCTTGGCTCAACAACAGTAATATGCACAGACAAGACAGGAACACTAACTAAAAACGAGATGACAGTAAGAAAGATATATACAAACGGAAAAATCATTGATGTCACAGGCTCTGGTTATGAAACCAAAGGCGCATTTTTAATTAATAATAAAAAAATTAATGAAAAAGAAATAGAGCTATTATTAAAAATTGGAGCTTTAAACAACGATGCTTCTTTTGACAATAAGAATGTAATTGGAGACCCAACAGAAGCAGCTCTGATAGTAAGCGCTGCAAAAGCCGGAATAAACAAGGATACACTGCAAAAAAAATATCCAAGAAAAGGAGAAATTCCCTTTACTTCTGAAAGAAAAATAATGACAACTTTTCATAATATTAATGGCAGCAATGCGGCTTATGTCAAGGGCGCTCCGGAAGTTATGCTTAAGCTATGCAGCTCAATTTATGAGAACGGAAGAATAAAAAAACTGACAGAAAAAAGAAAAAAAGAGATTTTAGAAATAAACGCAAAATTTGCAAAAAATGCTTTAAGAGTTTTAGGATTTGCATTTAAAAGGGTGATGGACAAATCAAGGGCAGAAAAAAACCTTGTTTTTGTTGGACTGCAGGCAATGATTGATCCTCCAAGAGAGGAGGTTAAAACAGCAATAAAGAAATGCAGAAAAGCTGGCATTAAGATTGTTATCATAACAGGAGACCATGAAATTACTGCAAAAGCAGTTGCAAAGGAAATTGGCATAGAAGGTAAATCAATCACTGGAGCAGAGCTGGAAAAAATAAAGGAAAAAGATTTAGAAAAACAGGTTGAAGAAATTGTAATTTATGCAAGAGTAAATCCGGAACATAAGATTAAGATTGTAGATGCATTAAAGAATGCAGGTCATGTTGTGGCTATGACCGGGGATGGCGTAAATGACGCGCCTGCATTAAAGAAAGCAGACATAGGCATATCAATGGGCATTACTGGAACGGATGTTGCTAAAGAAGCCTCTGATATGATTCTTACAGATGATAATTTTGCATCAATTGTAAATGCTGTAGAGGAAGGCCGCGGTGTTTATGATAACATAAGGAAATATTTCAGCTATTTAATTTCCGGCAATATAGGAGAAGTAATGATTATATTTCTAAGCATCATATTTGGCTGGCCTTTACCATTGACGGCAACCCAGATATTGTTGATTAACTTAGTAACTGACGGACTGCCGGCAGTTGCCTTAAGCGCTGACCCCTATGAACCAAACGCAATGTCTCGTAAACCTAGAAAACAGACAGACCCTATTTATCATGACCTTAATCCATTTTTAATTTACTATCCAATTGCCATGATAATTACAGGATTATGCGTATTTAGCTGGTTTTATTTTGTGCGGGAAAATCTTATACAGGCCCAAACAGCAACTTTCTTAACTATAGCAATGTTTGAACTCTACCAGGCATTTGCCTGCCGCTCCACAATTTACTCAGCAGTTAAAGTAGGCTTATTCAAGAACAAATGGTTAATTTTGGCTGTTTTGAGTTCATTTGCTTTTGTTACAGGATCAATTTTTATCCCTGCATTTGGAAGTTATTTGGATATGGTTCCGATAGGGATTACTGAATTTTTTGTTATTGTAGTTATATCCAGTATTGGCGCAATTATAATTGAATTGTCAAAAATGCTGGCAAAAAAGCCTGTGGGAGTTTAAGGTATAAACCAAATGCTGATAATCAATTAAATTTTAAAGTGTAATTAATCAATGAGGTAATGCAAATGAGATCAATAAATTTTATCAAAAAACTAAGAAAAGGAGAAGCTATAGCAATTTCTGAAACTGAAAACATAAAAAGGCTAACTGCAAAAGAAGCAATGATTAAACCAGTATTTATTTATCAAGACGATGACGCAGACAAAGTAATAAAGAAACTAAAAAGAGAGGACACAAATGTTTGTATAGTGGTTACAAAAGACAAGAGATTTGCAGGAGAAATCAGTGATGAGGATATAATTAAACTGTTTTTGCGCCAAGTAAAATATGAACCGCTTACAAAGATATTAAACAGGGGTTACAGAAGACAATTTTTATATAAGGAGGCTAAAGAATTGATAAATAAGCACAAATCCGCAGTGAACCTTGATACGCCTATCAACAAAGTAATAGAATTAATATACAAAGAGGGTTTTCAGTACATCCCGGTTTTAGATAAGAACAAGAAAGTTATAGGTGTTGTAACACCAAGCAGCTTGATTGATCTATTACAAAAGTCATAGAAATCCGACTACCCTGGACCAGTGCCCAGAGTTTGCTCACACATTAGGTGTTTAGGTCGGATTTCTAGGATACAAGAAAAAAATAACCTGTATGGAATAAAATATATACAGTATTGAGTTATTTTTTTCTTTGTATATTGACAAGGAGGTAAAATATGGCTGTAAGCGTATTTATTGAATTAAGCATTGTTATCATTATTGCAGTTGTTGTTGCAGGAATAATGAGATTGTTAAGACAGCCGCTGATTATAGGTTATATTCTAACCGGCGTTATAGTAAGCCCTTATTTTCTCAATATAGTTAAATCTACAGATGCTTTTGCAACTTTTGCGCATATAGGCATAGCACTGCTTTTGTTTATGGTTGGATTAAATCTAAATCCAAGAATAATAAAGGATGTTGGCAAGGTTTCTTTAGTTACTGGAGTTGGCCAGGTTATATTCACCTCTTTAATTGGGTTTTTCATAGGCAGATTGTTAGGCTTTTCTACGATAGTTTCAATATATATTGCTATTGCCCTGACATTTAGCAGCACCATAATAATCATGAAGCTTTTGTCAGATAAGAGAGATCTGGAAACCCTGTATGGAAGGATTGCCATTGGTTTTTTAATTGTTCAGGATTTAATTGTGATAGTTATCTTAATGGTCATCTCATCAGTTCCTACTGGAATAAATTTTACTACTTTAGCGCTTGAAACTGTTTTAAAAGGCACGGGTTTGTTGATTTTATTATTTCTAATAAGCGTTTATATCTTTCCGCGTATAACCCAGGTTATTGCTAAATCGCAGGAATTTTTATTATTATTTTCAATTGGCTGGTGTTTTGCAATAGCTACTCTTTTTTATTATTTAAATTTTTCAATAGAAGCAGGAGCGCTATTAGCAGGTATTACTTTGTCTTTATCTCCATACCATTACGAAATTAGCTCTAAAATGAAACCATTGCGTGATTTTTTTATTATTCTGTTTTTTATATTGTTAGGCTCTCAAATGGTTTTTACAAATATAAG
>DAOVKD010000020.1 GCA_030631975.1 Candidatus Woesearchaeota archaeon | reverse complement strand
GGAAGTTCTTTGGAAAAGGCATTGGAAAATGCCATGACTTATTCCCCATCAGAAAAGTTCAGGAAAATATTGTTCCATATAAACAATGCATTGAGATTGGGGATAGATGTTACAAAGCCTTTAAATACTGTTTTGGATGAGATAACGCAGGAACAGGAGCTTGAGGTTAAGAAGTATGGGAAAAAACTAAACACTATTGTCATTTTTTACATGCTTGCTGCTGTAGTTATACCATCAATTGGTATGACTCTGTTTATTGTTTTATCAAGTTTCATCAACTTTACTGTAAGCATGAATCATTTCTTAGTTGTTATGATGTTTATCATTGTAATACAACTCTTGTTTGTATCTGTATTTAAGGCAATAAGACCAGTTGTAAACTTGTGATGCACAGCAGATGGACTAAATAATTAATCAATAAACCAAGATGCCATTCAGAATTATATTTTTGGAGGAATTTGGGAAAGCATTTGTGCCTAAACGCGCAATTCCGCATTTGAGGCTGTTCTTGCTTAAAGCGGGCATTCCAAATGTTCCTTATAAATTCTTTGGAGCCTTATTTTATCTTACAGCAGCCATAACCGCAATTATTTACCTGCTTTTTGCATACCCCTTTCTTTTACAATATTCTCAGTTAGTTTTGCTGGCTGCGTCTGCAATAGCATGGTTTATAATTCAGATATCATTAGCAACTCTTTTCATTCTGCTGGTTTATTTTTATGTAGATCTGCGTATATACAAAAGAACAAAGAAAATGGAAGAGACGCTTCCGGATTTTTTACAGGTAGTTGCTTCAAACCTAAAGGGCGGGTTGTCATTCGAGAAAGCTTTGCTGGGAGCTATTAAACCGAGGTTTACAATCTTAGCCAATGAAATGGCTGAAGTATCAAAAAAAGTGATGACTGGCCACGATGTTAGCGCGGCATTGTACGAGTTAGGGCAAAAATATGACAGTCTTATGTTAAGGAGGTCAATTGATTTGATGATAGGAGAACTTGAAAGCGGGGGTCAAATAGCTAATTTGATAGATAAAATAGTCCTGAACATTAAGGAAATTAAAGTTTTGAAAGAGGAAATATCTGCTTCAGCTGTATCTTATATGATTTTTATGGCGGCAATAGTAATTTTTATTGCTCCTTTGCTGTTTGCCTTATCCTACAATCTTTTAACGGTTATTCTTGGCTTTATATCCAAGCTGTCAGTTGCAACAACTAGTGGCGGAGCTTTGCCTTTTAGCATCACTGAAGTGTCTATAGAACCCGATAATTTTAGATACTTCTCAATAGCAGCTTTAGCAGTAATTTCATTTTTTTCTTCCCTTATTGTCTCTATTGTAGAAAAGGGCAGCATTAAAAGCGGACTGAAATACATTCCAATCTTTTTGATGGGTTCTTTAATTATGTATTTTATCTTTATGAAAATTTTGAGTTTAGTATTCTCAGGGATTATGTTTTGAAAGGATATTCTTAGTGCCAAGATGGATACTTTTTGGCACTATTTTTGGCAACTTAAACTTCTAAATAATATTTTCTGAAACTTGTTACTTAACTGACTTTATTATCTTTTCTACAACCTTGCTTACACTCAGATTTGTTGTATCAATTATTAAATCATATAATTTCTTATCATAATAATCAACATTGTAAATTTTTTTGTATCGCTTTCTCTCGCTTTGTTCGCGCTGCTTTACCTTTTCAATTGACCCATCTATATGCTGGCTTTTTTCATCTTTCCTTTTTTCATTGAATATTCTTTCTGCCCTGACCTTATCTTTACAGTCCAAGAAAACCTTTAGCTCTGCATAAGGGCTGAAATATGCTGTAAGCCTTCCATCAATAACAAAGTTGTCTTCTTCCCTCAGCTCTATGTTTTTCTTGTCAAGTTCTATATCTATAGAGCTGTCTTTTTCTGCTAATTTGCTTAATTCTATCAGGGAAATATTTTTTTGTTTTGCAATCTGCCTCATTAAATCCCCTATAGAATAATGCTTAAGCTTCAGCTTTTTTGCTACCTCCTTAGCGACAGTGCTTTTTCCAGAGCCTGCTTTTCCTGATATTGTTATTATCATATATTTTGTGCAGATTAGCTTGCTTATAAATTTTGCCAATAGAACGGGGTTGGTGCGAAAGTTGTGAATTGTGAGCGAGTTCGCAACGAGCTCACTCGCATGTCACAGCTTGTGCGTAAATTGCCAAATCTGAACATTCCATAGGATTGTGCTCTACGACCTGAGAAATTATGAATTGCAAGCGAGCAAGGCGAGCTTGCCCGTAGTTCACAATTGCGAAGTTGAGAGGAATTCTAAGGCCTCGCACAAGCACGAATTAGATTTTCGCACCAACCTACAATAGAACGATGCTCATCAATTAAAATATAGTGGAGAACACAAAAAATTCAATGAAAATTTGCAATTTTCAAGCATAAAACAAGTTTTATAGATTGAAAATAGTTTGTGTTCTCGAACATAGTGGCTGAATTATTGATCAATTATTTACTTCCTCCACTATACAATAAAAATTTAGAAAACTAAATAATCACCAAACAGAAACCCAGCGAAAAATATTCTATTTTTCCAGGGTATTTGGAAAATTTCCAAAACCTTTTTAAAAAAAATAGGAACTGCTATAGTAATGAAGAGGGGTCTTATTGATAAGTTAGGAATATTTCTTCTTAAGGATGGTTTTACGGTAAAGACACTTACGAGAACGTGCTTTGATTTACTTGCAAGGAAGCAGGATAAAATACTCCTGATAAAGGTTCTGGAGGACGCTAATGCAGTAACTAGGGAATATACAAATGCAATGGATACTATCTCATCCTACATAAGTGCTATACCCGTTATAATTGCAGAAAAGGCAGGCAATAAGCTGGAAGACAATGTTCTTTATACAAGATTTAACTTATACACATTGAACTTTAACACCTTTATCAGTTCTATTAGAAATAAATTTCCGTTTGTTAAAAGAACACAGGCAGGCTTTACTGTTTCTATAGCCGGCAACAAGCTAAGGGAAAAAAGGGAAGAAAAAGGCTATTCACTAAATTATCTGTCAAAAAAAGTTGGAGTCACAAGCAGGATGATAGATAAGTATGAGAAAGGAGACTCTGAGATAACAATAGGCAGAGCAACAAAAATTTATAATTTATTTGGCAACGAGGTTTTTAATGAAATTAATATCTTTTCAGGAAATAATAAGATAGAGAGCAGATACAGCTCTGATTTTTCAAAAAAATACATTGATTTGGGTTTTGAGGCTTCTGACACAAACAAAACTCCTTTTGATATAATTGCAAAGAAAGATGATGAGCTTATACTTACAAAGGTAGGGGACAAGGAAAGACCTGATTTTTCATCATTGTCAAGGTTGTTAGATGCAGACAATTTGGTTATTTTTAAAAAGAAAAAGCCAAAAGATATTCCTGCTGTTACAAAAGAAGAATTTTTAGAATTTGAAAAAGCTAATGAATTGATAAAGTTTTTGAAGGAATTCTAATATTTTAAATCTTTTCTCATCTTGAAATGAGAAATAGAATCAAATAAAATGTGTGCTTTTTCAATAATATTATATCCATATCTTTTATAGAAATTAATTGTAGGTTCTCTTGCATTTAATACAATATACTTTATTCTTTTTTCTCTTAATCTGTTCTCCAATTCTTCCAATATAGCTCTTCCTATACCTTTTCCCCGTTGATTTTCTTCAACTGCCATATATCTTATCTGCGCTTCATCTTTTGAATTGAAATGGCCCCTACCAACTCCAATAATATTAGAAGTTTCATCAGTAACCATGATATGTATGCTTTGATTTTCTAACTCATCTTTTTCACTCCCTCTTGGCTGATTCCAAGGTTTTCTTAATAGCCTCCAACGTAAATCATAATATTTCTCAAATTCTTCTTTTGTTTTTGGTTCTAAAACTTCCATTGTTCATGTAACTATTTTCATTATTTAAAGAAATTAATTTTTATTCAGTTATATGAGGATCAAATTTTCTGAAGTAATCTGCTTTCTTAACATGGCTTGGCACTTCTGAAAATCCCAAAGTAGCGCCTTCATCATGCAGGTTTATTTTTTTATTGTATGGCTGGTTTAGCGCGTAATAAGCTGATAATTGAAACTCAGGGCTTGGCTCATTTTCAATTTCTTTCAGCTCATAAACAAGCTCTACCTTTTTTTCTTTTTTATCAAACTGCAAAAAAATGTTGCTTGTTCCTGTTTGCGGATTGTAGTATGCAATGCATAATTTGCTTTTAGTTTTTTCAAGTTCACTAGAGAAGGCTTCTGCGTTTGAAACAACAGCGGCGCCAAAGTTAGATGTTCCTATTGATTGTACGCCGGTAATTTTTGATGCTGCATTCTCAAAACAGTCTCTTACGCTTTTTTCGTTCAGGAGTATCTTCAGGTTAACTTCATTTGTTTTTTTAACTATCCTCATCTTTATGTCCCTGTATTTCTTGTTGAAAATCTTAACCAGAGAATTGAATTTTTCCATGCAAGTGTCTATGTCTGAATTTGATTCTGCGTAATACCTGTCAATTTCATTTCCTATTCTCAACATCTGCAGAAGGTCTTTTCTGAAAGTATTGACTGCTCTTTTGTCGATAGAAGCCAGTAATATGTTGTTCATAAATGCAATTATATAACAGAATATATTTAAATTTGTCGGAAATAAGATTAAAAAACAATAAATGCTCAAAAATAAAATTTTTGGCGCCAAGCAAGGTGGTTTCATAACTACCATAACAATTAATTGATGAATAATTTAGTTCGTTATATCATAAAATTTTACTCAGAAAATGAAAAATAATAATACTGTGTTTTGCTTTCATAAAAACTTTATGCAAAACACTGTCAAAAGCTTGGCAATACCCTAATTTTGTCAAAATCCAAGAAAATCATAACTACTCCAGAGTTATAAAAAAAGAAAGATTTATAAGCCAGCTTATTTTTTAAGTTAAAAATGACATTAGAAGGATTAGTAACTGAGCAAGGGCCATTGGCTGAAACCTTTCAAAAATTAGACCCAAATACAATACAGTATGCTTTTGAAATAACTAAAGAAAGAAGAGGTAATCTAAAATTAAGAAAACAAGGGTTCTGGACAGCAGATTCCTCTCTTTACAGGGTTGAAGATGACGATGCAGTTCTTTATTTTGGAAATAGAGATACTAACCTTATATTTAAAAACATTGAAGAAGCAACTAAGCAATTGATAAAGACAGGAAATTATGTTCCACCTAAAGCAGATATTGAAGCTGTTGTTAAGGCAGAAAGCACATTAAGGATTAAACTTTTATATTTAGGATTAAAAGGAGAAAATGATGAATGGCAATATCTTGAAATTGATACTTCTGATTATTATGACACTTTAAAGATAATTCAAAGAGCATTAGCAGAAAGAGTATATGGCCAAGGAAAAGATTTTGTAGAGAATATGAAGATGCTTGCTGATGTAGGAGTAAAAAAAACAAAAATTTATGTTTTAAATCCTGAATATGTTAGAAAACATATTACAGAAGACGGTGCTATTGTGCGGGCCTCTAGGCTGGGCGTCTTTGAGCTTTCCGGCTTCGACGCTGGCGGCAGTGACGTTGGCATTCCCAGCAATGCCTTGCGTGGAGTGTATTCAATCGCTGAAGGCGACGCGCAAACAATTATAGATGTTTATAATCTTTTGAAAAGTCCTGTTGTAGCAGCAAGAGCAGCACAGATGCTAACACCAGAAACTGCTGCAGGATTGTCAAATGTGCTAACAAGATACCTTGCAAATGCCCAGAAACAATAAAACTCTGTAATTACTTATTCTAATTTTTATTTGTCTCGGTATAGCTTTTGAGTATGCTATCATTAATTTCAATTAAAACAAACAAAAAATGTATCAATTTTTATTCCAATTGAAATTTAAAAAGCAACAAGAAAATTTCATAAATTAATTTAGAATAGTGAAATTTTCTCTATGCTCAAAAATTTCTTTGAAATTTTTGGCACCACTAAAGTGGTTTTAGTAAAGTTTAAAATTATTGAAATACAAGTGTCAAACTTTATAAACAACAGAAAATGCCTTACATTTTCCTAGTTTAGTAAAATTTTCACTTTGTTCAAATTTTATAAACAATCAGAAAAACTTGTTTAAGCCTTGTTGTTTATTTTCTTTAATTTCCTCTTTTCCATTGTTTACGTTGTTTTCAAAAATCGGCTCCCCATAAACACCATCATAACCTGGTTTTATCCTTATTTTTCCTTCCCTTGCTCTTATTATTGCGTCTGCAATTTTTTCATTGCTGGCTTTGGTTAGATCTTCTCTTTTTGCTTCCAAAAGAACATCAAACTCTGAATTAAAATTATTAACCAGATTATTGTATTCCTGCCATACTTTTCTTGATGCAATGCCAGAACCAAGCAAATGTGATAAAATTTCTGATAAGGGAATTAAGGATTTAAATAGCACAGCAGCTTTAGGCTTAAAGCCTTCATCCCTGTCTGCAAGTTCCTCTACCCTATGCAAGACTCCTATTGTTAAATCTCTTTTGCATTTAGGGCAGATGTTCTTGTTTTTCAAAGATTCTTTTGGATTCATGCAGACATTGCATGCCCTGTGGCCGTCTAAATGGTACTTGCCGTAGTTTGGGTCAACTTCAATAGTGTTTAGAAACCCTTTTTTGTTTCTTATAGCGTTTATTAGATTGCCGTAAGTTAGTTCAATATCAAAAACATTTGCTTCTCTCCCAATACGCCAGGGCCAGAAGCTGTGCGCATCAGAATTGCTGACAAGAGAATACTTATCGAGCTGAGAAAGGCGCCAGTTCATTGCAGGATCGCTGCTGAGGCCTGTTTCAAGAGCGTAAATGTTCTTGCTTTGGTCGTCAAATGCTTCCTCAACTGAGTCAAATCCAGACATGCTTCCAAATAAAGAGAACCATGGCGTCCATACATGAGCTGGAATTATTTCTATATCTTTTGAAATTTTCTTTAGGGACTCTGTAAAATCAGGACAAGTGATCTTAAAAATAGGTCTTCCGTCATAATCCACACGACCATGTTTTAGAAGGTATTCTGTAATCTGATCTACAACACCTAAATTAGGGGCCAATACAACGTTATGTACCCTTCTCCCTTTCCCTTTATCTGTATATATCAAAGAAACTTCTGTCTGCAAAACAAAAGGAAATCCTGTTCCAGTATAAAGTATTCCATTATCATCATCTTTTAATTCCTCTTTTATCTCTTTTATCCATTGTGGATGAGTAAAGTCACCAGTTCCAAGAAGACCCACACCTTTTATTTTTGAGTACTTTTCGAGATTTTTTATATTTATTTCTTTACTGCACGCTCTGCTATACCTGCTATGGATGTGCAAATCTGCGATTATTTTCATTTTTAACACTCTGTTTGATAATATTTTTTAAACAACAAAATTCCACTTATCCTATGATAAGTGGTTTGGATACCAGTACAACATGCAACTGGAATTTTGTGTGCTCAAAAACAACCCATCAACAAGTGGAATTTTGAGTACGAAAAAACATTTCATGTTTTTTTGTATCCCTCTGGGACATCAAAAACCACT
>DAOVKD010000130.1 GCA_030631975.1 Candidatus Woesearchaeota archaeon | reverse complement strand
GCTTTTTGGAATAGCTATGATGTTTAAAAATATTTTGGTTTTTTATCCAAAAAATAGGGTTGCGCCTATTTCAGGGGAGGCGGGCGGGAAGAATCATGTTTTATCTGAAATTAAAATGCTGTGTATCTTAACTAAATGTTTTTTATTTAAGCAAGTAATATGCAGCATTGTGACTCGCCCTGCATGTGAGGTAGTCACAGGCTCGCTTGCAGCACAGCTCTGGCACAACCCTAAAAAGAATTTTTGGATGAAGCTCGAGCATACGAAACATTTAAAAATAAGCCTAAATAACCAATTAACAACAAAATTTGGGGCTGTGGGGTAACTTGGCTAGCCTTTCTGGTTTGGGACCAGATGATCCCGGTTCAAAGAGCCCTGTTTTCAGAAGCTTTATAATGCTTACTGGGGCTGTGAAAGTCCGGGCAGCCCCATTTGATTTAAAAATGGCAAAAACAAAAGTAGAAAAATTAGGTTCTGCAAAGAGGTTTGGCTCAAGATATGGCAGCAAACCAAAACACAAGTTTGCTAAAATAGAAAAAGAGCAAAGAAAAAAACATAGATGCCCTTACTGCAACGCTCTAAAAGTCAAACGCATAGCAGTTGGAATATGGCATTGCAGAAAATGCAATGCAAAATTTACTGGAAAAGCGTATTCTGTTGCAAAACTGGCAGGTGTTGAAGAAATTCGTGTTGAGGATGAGAAAAATTTGGAAAAATTATCTTCCAGCCGAGGGAAGACTAATTTGGAAGAAAAGCAAAAGCTTTTTGACAGATTACCTAAGGCTAATCTGGAAGAATCATCTTCCCCTCAAGGAGAGGCTAATCTGGAAGAAATGCCGGATTTCGGCAAAAAGCAAAAGCTTTTTGACAAAGTTCAATCAGAAAAATCCGAATTAAACAAAACTGAAGAGGCGGTATAGAATGACGGAATACAAATGTTTTCATTGCAATAAAAAGGTTGCTCAGGATTATTTGAGAAAAAAAATCAGATGCCCTTATTGCGGCAGCAAGATACTTTTTAAATCAAGAACAGTCCCTACAAAGGTAAAGGCAAGATAAAATGGCAGAGATTTCTAAAGAATCAGAAAAGAAGCTGGGTCAGCTGCAGATGGTAGAGCAGAGCATGCAAAGCCTATTAATGCAAAAGCAGCAGTTTCAGCTGCAGCAGGTGGAAATTGAATCAGCGCTAAAAGAATTGGAAAATGCTGACGAAGCGTATAAAATTGTTGGAAATATAATGGTATTGTCAAAAAAGGCTGATCTTAAGGATGGTTTAAGTTCTAAAAAAGAGGTTGTAGAGCTGAGAATAAAAAACATGGAGAAACAGGAAGCTCAGCTAAGAGATAAAGCAACTGCATTACAGACTGAAGTTATGAAGGAGATGGGCCAAGATTAAACCAAAAATGGAGCGCAAAGAAATTACAAGCATACAGCCAGTTCTAGCCGAATTAAAAGATGACGGCACTGTTCCGAAGAATGTCAGGTTAAAGATAGAAAGACTAATGGAAATGCTTAACGGGAAAACAGAGATGCAGATTAAAGTGAGCAGGGCCATTAATGAACTTGAGGAAATTGCAGATGATGTAAATTTACAGTCTTATACAAGAACACAGGTATGGAATGTGATAAGTACATTGGAAAAAGTAAAATAATACTTAAATGATGAAACTTGCACATCAAATTAAGGCAAAAGTTTTTTCTTATGAAAAATTTAATGAAGATGATAAGCTAGTTCTCGATAAATTTCTGCAATTATTTCCATTTAACCTTAAAGATGAAAAAATAGAGCTTAAAAAAACAGAAGCAGAGGGGTTAAATGATATGAAAATAACAATCCTTGAAGTAACTTTAGCAAAAGAAAAGCACACTAGTAAATTTCTGGAAAATTTAATGGAAATTTTAGATGAAGAGCAGAAGAAATTGATACTTTCACAGCTGGAATCAAGGCTGGATAACAATCTTGACTTTTTCCTGAGGTTTGACAAGAATGAATACTTAAAAAATAACAAACTGCAGCTTACAGATTCTGGCAATTGCTTTCATATTGAGATAAGCATAGCAGCGTTTCCAAAAAAGAGGGAACTTGGGCTGGATATTGTGAGGAAGGTTTTCATGTAGTTGAAATAATATTTATTTTAGAGTAGTGACAAAAAGATAAAATTTATAAAGGCTGAGTTCTATTTGGGCAAATATGGGAAGACTTGAAGATTTAGTAAAAAGACCAGAGCCTCCAAAAGAACTTATACTTGCAGTAACTGGCAGAAATGATAACTTAATTAGGGCTGCCCATCATGGTTTATTTGAAACAACTTTACGTGAATTCTATCCACATTTAAACTTAGAAGAATTACTTGCATTTGCGGCAGGTTCCTGGAAAATGAGGAGGAGATATCCAGAAACTTTTGCAGAGTTTGTAAGCAATCATAATATTTACAAAATATTTACTAAAGTTTATCAGGATAGCAAATATGGTATGAACCAGTTTAGTAGACATAGAAAAAGAGCAAAAAAACATGAATTGTACGAAATATTTAATCCTTTTAAGAAAAAAGATTTAAGTGCAAGGCTTGAATCTGTCAATCAAGATGATGTAGAAATCCTAAAAGAACAATTGCAAAGAAATGTTTGCCGATATCTGTGTAATCCTCCTAAGTCAGGAAACATAGAAGATGGAGCTGTAGTTATATTTCCATACGATTGTCCTGATAAAAATACCAGGGTTATCCGCTATGCTGATAAGATAACAAAAATTATTTCAGGCTATGCTAAACAAAATAATCATTTTACTGTATTCTGATAAAAATGCGCTACAAAGATCCTAATGACCAAACAGCAACATTTACCCCTTTAGAGCCGCACCAGATGGTGAGAGCTGCTTTAGTCGAAGGAATGAAACCCCGCTATGATGAGAGAGAAAAATACAGGAATTTAGCAGAATATTATCTTGGGATTGATGGAACAAGAATTGACAATCTTTTTAGCTTAATGGAAGAAAAAAACCCAACAAAAAAACAAAAAGCATTTCTTGATGATTTGATTTGTGAACTTGCTTATGACAACAAAAAAAACTGGAATAATTTAAATTACAAGAATCTTAAAAATGAGGGCGTTATTGTTGAGTATTCAGGAGACTTTTCAGGATTAGTGCAGAAGGTTCTTGATACTGAAGAAAACAAGGTTATTTTTGCGCAAAACCCTGATTTTGGGGAAAAAGATTACGTTAAGCACATTGACTGGAGAAATAAATTATTCCTAAACGGCGCTGATGTGATTATTCGCTTCGCTGAAGACAAAGGTTTTAAGCTGTCAAAAAATTTCTTAAAATACAGAAAACCAACCAAAGAAGTTTACAGTTT
>DAOVKD010000151.1 GCA_030631975.1 Candidatus Woesearchaeota archaeon | reverse complement strand
CTATAGAGAATATATAGGTCTTATAAATCTTCTCAGGATGAAATTTTTTTTTGAAATAAAGCAAAACCTTGTCTGAACCTCCAAAATCAACATAGTCATAACCTTCTCTCTTAAGCCTGTTAAGGTCATCTATATTTGCCGCTTCCCCCAGGCCCGGATAAGAATAATCAAGCAATCCTATGGAAGAATAATAATTATTGCTATTCGGTATTTTCCAGCCTGCAGTTATAGTGCAGGGCCTCCCATTAACATACATTGTTTTTGCCATATCCATACCCTTAAAGTTATTATCAATCAGATTAAAATAATAACCCTTATCAACCCGGTCATTAGTCTTTCTTTTTTTCAGCCAGCTTGACAAAATTCCTTTAAGCTCTTCCTTAGGAACATCTTTGCTGTCCCTTACACTTACCCTGTTTTTCCTGTAGAATCTGTTTTTGATATTCCTTAATTTTTTCCACCTGCTGCCTTTAAGCCTTGAATTCCATAAGTCCATATTGTACACCGGCCAATAAAGAATCCCAGTATAACTGCAAGCCCTAAAGCTGTTTTTTATCTTAAATTTGTTTGAAAGTTCTTTCCTTATATCTTCCGATACCTCAACAACAAATTTTTTTGCTTTCTGTTTCTTTAGAACGTAATTTGCGGCATCTAATAGTAAATTAAGTCTTTCATCCCTCGGAGCCAATACCCCGTTAGGAAATAAACTCCAAATATCATTTTCCTTGTCAAATTGCGCAAGCAATAATTTATCGCTTCCAAAATCAAAAAATATATTTCTGTCCCACTCAGTTTCATTATATAAATAATGCAGATAATTATGCTCTGCAAAATGTCCATATTTTTTAATCCCTTTTTTTATCTTTTTTTGATGCTTGACAACATCATAAATTACTTTCAATTCCAAATACACCTCTTAATTAAAAATTATGTTAGAGCTATTATATAAATTTTTTTAAAGAATATGCTTAACAAAACATAAAATGTTTTTTTTAGTATTAGGAACGGACAAGTATTGGGCAAATATTTTTGTCCGCATTAAATTTAATTTTCTTAGTTTGGTCTCTCTTTATTTTCTAATTGCAGCGCCCGCATCCTTCTTAGAAACGCATATACTCAGGTTCATAGTATTCCTTAGGATGCCTGCATGATGGACATTTCTCTGGGGGCTCAGTTCCTTCATGGATATAACCGCACTTGCTGCATTTCCATCTTATTGGTTTATCTCTCTTAAAAACAGTCCCTTTTTCAACCATCTCCAGCAGTTTCCTGTATCTTGCTTCATGATGTTTTTCCACTTCTGCCACTTCCTTAAACAATTTCGCGGCATCTTTATTCCCTTCTTCTTCTGCATCCTTCTGCATTTGAGGATACATCTCAGTATGTTCATAATGCTCTCCCTCAATTGCGGCTTTTAAATTTGCTTTAGTATCTCCAATTCCATTCAGCAGTTTAAATTCATCTTTTGCGTGCTGTTTTTCATTGTCAGCAGTTTCTTCAAAAATCTTAGCAATGTAGTGGTACCCTTCTTTTCTTGCAGCTTTTGCAAAGTATGTATATTTATTTCTTGCCTGGCTCTCGCCGGCAAATGCAGCCTTTAAATTTTCTTCTGTTGCACTCATTTTTCCGCCTCCTTGTCAAACTTGTATCCAATCATCTTATACAAAACCTTTGCAGCAGTAAAGTCTGAATGAACATTATTTTCATTTGGGCATAATTCAACAACATCAAAGCCAACAACACTCCTTTCCTCAAATACTTTCTTCAGAAATTTAAGTGCTTGGTAATAGCCTAAGCCGCCTGGCTCTGGTGTGCCGACAGATGGCATAACCAACGGATCAAACACATCCAAATCAAGCGTAATGTAAACATTTTTTGACAGCTTTGAAATTGCATCATTAAACCATAGATCATTATTCAAAATATCCTTTGCCCAAAAAATTTCTTGTTTATTTTCCTTTGCAAAAACAGCTTCTTTATAATCTAAACTTCTTACTCCAACCTGGATAACATTTTTGCATATATCCAGGCACCTTTTCATCGCGCATGCATGGCTGAATTTAGTGCCGTCATACTCTTCCCTCAAATCAGCATGCGCATCTAACTGCAAAACAGAAAAATCATCATAACTTTCAGCAAAAGCTTTTACACATCCAGGAGTTATAGAATGCTCGCCGCCAATAACAATTAAGAATTTTTTAACATTAATTATTTTTTTAACATTATCATAAACAATATTTACTGCCAATTCTGGTTTTTCTTCAATATTTAATTCATTTAATGTGCAAATTCCAACATCGCATATGTTTTTATCCAATTCCTCATCATAAAGCTCCATATTTCTTGATGCCTCTAAGATAGCTTCCGGACCCTTTGCAGTACCTTTTATGTAAGTAGTTGTCTTTTCATAAGGTATTGGTAAAATAACAGCCTTGGAAGTATCATAATTAGATATATCATCTTCCAACCCGCCAAAATTCTTTGGAAATCTAATGTAGTTCATCTTCTTACAATATGGAACCAATAAGTTCTATAAAAGCTTTCAGGTCCAAATTTCTTTTTGAATTGTAGTAAGGATTCTGTAGAATCTCCAAAATCTGCATATTTGTACCCTGCTTTTTTTATCTGAGTTAAATCATCAATGTTAACTACCTCCCCCAACCCATCATACTTATAGTTATACAGGCCAATAGCCGAATAAAAATTATTGCTGTTCGGTATTTTCCAGCCTGCGGTTATGCAGCATGGCCCTCCATTCACAACCAGGCTATTGGACATATCTGTTCCTTCAAAATCGCTTTTTATAAAATTGATATACATCTCTGTATAATAATTTCTCTCTACCTTGGGTCTTTTTTTCCTCCAATGATGGACTATTTCAATTAACTTTTTTTTATCGATTTCCTTCGGTGGAATAAATTCAACATTATAGTATTTCAAAAATTTGTTCCTGATATTTCTTAATT
>DAOVKD010000164.1 GCA_030631975.1 Candidatus Woesearchaeota archaeon | reverse complement strand
CATTTCGTGAATGGACGTTCCGCATAGTTGGTTGGTTTGCGTTAGCAAGCCCAGAAAACCGAGTCAGTTAGTCTGTTGGTTTTCGCTGGTTTTCGAGCAGGACGTCCCCCTTGTCGCGTTCTTTCAAAACTAATAAGATGCTCACAAATTGATGGCAATCTACATTTTGAACGCAGCCTATAGAATGTTAAAGTATTTATTTGCTAAGCTGAGTAGGGTGACTAGGTGAATATATGGGCTGTGTGAATATATGAACACAGAGTCGAGAAAAAGGCGTATCAAACTCGGAGAGCTTTTTAGCAAAGAAATCAATGGTTTGGGACTTCCAAGAACCATAACATTTATATATAAGATGTATATACTTATATACGTGATGTAATATGGTACAAGCTGTTATAAATATCGATGAACATACAAATAGAGTGTTAAATGTTGTAAAAGCTAAGTTTGGTCTTAGGGATAAATCTGAAGCTATAAATCTAGTTGTAAATGACTATGAAGAAATGTCCCTTGAGCCTGAGCTTAGACCTGAATATAAGGTTAAATTAGCTAAGATTATGAAAGGAAAACATCTTTCTAGGGATGAATTTGAAAAAGAGGTAGCATAATGTATACAGATTTCTATAGTAAGGAAATCACTAAAAAGTTAGCTAAGCTCAAAAAGAAAGATCCTCTTCATTATTCTAAGGTTCGGAAAAAAATGGATTTAATCTTATCCGAGCCTTCACATAGCTACAAATTCTTAGGTCATGCTATGAAAGGAGCTAATAGAGTCCACTTAGGACATTTTGTTTTAGTATTCCTAATAGGCCATAAGAATAAGATTGTTTCTTTTGAAGATTATGATCATCATGACTATATCTATGGAAAGAAAAAATAAGTCCCAAGCCCATTTACATTTTTAGCCTTTTTCTCGATTTTGTATAACACTGCGATCGCTGTTAAATACCTTTTGAGTCACAAAGTGTGGGAAAACTGCGTCCAGAGTTTTTGTTGGCGAGCGTTCTAATAAATAAAGGCGGGGCATTATGTTTATATAAACTGAATAGTAGTAATAATGGAAATGTTTTTAAATCAATAGCCAATTGCTAGAAGTATGCCAAAGCAATTATTTAGAGTCAACTTTGTTAACCCAAAAAATAGCCAAGAAGAAGAACTTGTAGAAATAACAAAGAGTTTTCAAGTGTCTGATAAGGCCATTTCTGAACATATTCCAGTTCATATACTTGATTTACCTGCATCATATGCACAAAAGAAAAATATTGGTGTTTATGGAAGAGACCAAATAACTGAATGGGGCAATTCTTTATTTGTCACTCCAGGACTTTTAAATAGATCTTCTAAATCTCCTTCTCCTTTTGAAAAATTGATGAGAAAAGCAGGATATAGAAAAAAAATTTTTCCAGATGAAGTTCTTAGTGAAGGGGGACTGTATGTTTTTGGAAAAGAATTTATTTTAATCTCAGATGGACTTGAGAAAAATAAAGAGGCATTGGAGAAAGTAGTTAAGGATTCTGGATTAAATTTGCCAATTTATTTTTTACCGTCAACAACAAGTCATAGTGATAGACATATTGACTCTGATTATCAAATTATTGATTCATTGAAATTAATATATGGATGCCATAACCTATTCAATAAGGGTGTGGATGGGACTAAAAAAGCATTGAGCCAGTTAGAAATTATAGCGAAGAGGCACAATTATGATTTAAGGTTATACGAATTTGATGATACAGCACTATTAGATGATGAAGATTATGATTTGGATATTAATAAACTTATTGATAAACTATTTCATAATACAACAATAAAAGTCAATGGAATAAATTGCATCAATAATGGAATAATCCTGACAAGTTCTATTCATCCAGAAGAAAAAGATTATTTGAAGCAAAAAGGATTAGAAACCCTGATAATTCCTTTAGGAGATGTAAATCCTGGTGCAGGATTAAGGTGTGTATATGGAGAATTTAATTTGTAAATATGCCCCGCCTACCTAAGCAATTATGTTATTCTTTGGTTGTTAAGCGAGCCAACAAAAATTGTATTTAACACCCATTACACAAACAAAGAAAGCAATCAAACAAACAGCGGCACAAAAACCAATGCAACTATTCCCATTAATTTTATCAGGATATTTAATGACGGCCCTGCGGTGTCTTTGAATGGGTCTCCTACTGTATCGCCAACAATTGCAGCCTTATGGGCATCAGAGCCTTTCCCGCCAAGCTTTCCTTCTTCAATGTATTTCTTTGCATTGTCCCATGCCCCACCGCTATTAGCCATGAATACAGCAAGCAGAAAACCAACAACTGTTTTTCCTGCAAGCATACTTCCTAAAGCCTCAGCTCCAAGTGAAAGCCCAACAACTATCGGGGTTACTATGACCAAAATTCCCGGCAAAATCATTTCCCTTAAAGCTGCCTTAGTGCTTATGTCAATGCACTTATTATAATCCGCTTTTGCCTTGCCTTGCATCAGCCCTTTGATCTGCTTAAACTGCCTTCTGACTTCGTTAATAATGCTTGTGGCTGATTTTCCGACTGATTTCATCAGTAAAGCTGCAAAAATAAAAGGAAGTAATCCTCCAATAAACAATCCAATTAAGACTTTAGGATCAGCAACATTAATTGTGTCTATCCCGACAAGTTCTGTAAATGTTACAAACAAAACTAAAGAGGTTAATGCGGCGCTTCCAATTGCAAAGCCTTTTCCTATAGCTGCTGTTGTGTTTCCTACAGCATCAAGGCTTTCTGCCCT
>DAOVKD010000137.1 GCA_030631975.1 Candidatus Woesearchaeota archaeon | reverse complement strand
GTTTCAGTTATTGAATCTGGCCAGGGCGAGCTAGTATGCTGCGGACAGGCAATGAAGCTTCTTGAAGAGCACACTAAAGAGCAGGAAGGAAATGAAAAACATGTTCCAGTGATCGAAACAGTCGAAGGAGGAGTAAAAGTAAAAGTGGGCTCAGTTCCTCATCCAATGGAAGAAGGCCATTACATTGAATTAATACAACTAATCAAAGACAAGGATATAATAATTGGAAAAAGGCTTAGGCCAGGAGACAAGCCAGAAGCAGAGTTCTGCCTTGCTGATACAGAAGGATTAAAGGCAAGAATATTATGTAATATGCATGGATTGTGGATAAGTTAATTTTTTCTTTATTTTTTCAAAATGAAAAATCTAGTTAGTGAAATAAAAAAACTTAGAAAATCTGCTGTAAGAAAAAAAGTAGACAAAAGACTAAAAGAGTTTGAAAGCTTCAGGAATGAGAATACAGAAGAATGGTTTTCTGAATTATGCTTTTGCATACTTACCGCAAACTCAAAAGCAGTTACAGCATTAAAGATTCAAGAGGAATTAACTTCAAAAGGTTTCTGCGAATATTCACATGATTTAATAAGGGAAACAATAAAAAAAAATAAACACCGCTTTCACAATAATAAGGCAACCTATATTATTTCTGCGAGGAAGCATATCAACATAAAAGACAAAATAAAAAAAATAATAAAGCAAAAAGGCGAACATGAGGCAAGGGAATGGCTTGTAAAAAATGTGAAAGGCCTTGGCTACAAAGAGGCAAGCCATTTTTTAAGGAATGTTGGATATAAAAATCTTGCAATCCTCGATAGGCATATACTAAACCTGATGAAGGAAAATGACTTCTTAAAACAAATGCCAAAAACACTTACAAGGAAAAACTATCTCTCAATTGAAAAAATTTTCAAAAATATCGCTGAAATAGTTAATATGTCATGCGCAGAGCTTGACCTTTACATGTGGTATATGAAAACCGGAGAAGTCTTAAAATAATTAAAGAGAGCTTTATTGTTAATATAAACTTATTTAAGATATTCTTTGCTTACCTAAAGTCTTTATACCTATTATTCAACTTTTAAATCAACCAAGATTGTTTAAAACGAAACCTATTTAAATGAGATTGGTTTTAAGCTTTCCAATAAACTTAAAGAGGTAATCATAATGGCAAGAAACATAAGCATAATACCAAAAGCCCCTATTGCGAGAATCTTGCTTGATGCAGGTGCAAAAAGGGTTTCTGCAGAGGCAGTTGATGCATTTACTGATGTTATGATAGATATTGCAGAGGAGATTTCAACAAAAGCAGTAAAGATTGCACAACACTCAGGAAGAAAAACAGTACATGAAGGGGATATAAAACTGGCTGTTAAATAATTATTTTTCTATTTTTCATAATCTTTTTATACTAACCATATTTCTCTTAATCTATGGGCAGGTAGTTCAGTCCGGTAGAATGCGCCCTTGGCTAGGGCGAGGCCCCGGGTTCAAATCCCGGTCTGTCCATAATTAAAAGGAGAAATAAATATGGCAATTGTATATCACACAAAAAACCAGGAAAAATTTTTATCAAAAGTAAAAGAAGAGATTAAGGATAAGTTCAAAGATTGTAATAAAATTGCAATCAAAATTCACTTTGGTGAGCCAGGCAACAAAACTTCTTTTAAGCCAGAGGATATTAAGTCAATAACAGATATTTTAAACGAGCTTAATATTGATTTCTTTTTGTTTGATTCATTAGTGAAATACAGCAGCTTAAGAGGCAATACTAGTTCTTACAGAAATTTTGCCATTAAAAAAGGATGGGGAAAGCTTGGCGAAATCAGGACAAATGATGAACATATTAATATAAAAGGAGAAAATTTAACCTATGAAGTCTGTAAGGAGCTTGTTGATGCAGATGCTGTTCTGGTTGTAAGCCATGTTAAGGGGCATATTTGTACTGGTTTTGGCGGAGCTATTAAGAATCTGGGAATGGGTGCTTTGACAAAAAAAACAAAGGGAGATATACACTATGGAGGAGAGCCTGTATTTGTTGGAAAATGCACACAATGTGGAGCTTGCGAGAGGGCATGCCCTTTAGGGACTTTAAAAGTAAAGGACAAGCCAGTCTTTGGAAGATGCTATGGATGCTCTAATTGCGTTTATGCATGCCCAAATTCAGCAATTAAAACACGAGTTAATTATTTTGATACATTATTAGCAGAGGGAGCTGCTATTGCACAATCAAAATTCAAAAAAGCTTATTATATTTCATTCTTAAAAAACATTACCCAGCTATGCGACTGCGAGTCACATCCAGGAAAGATTATTGCAAATGATTATGGCTTTTTGGCAAGCCCTGATGGAGTTGCGATTGACATGGCTGCTTATGATGTTATATTAAAAAATGAAGGAGAAGATGTTTTTCTAAAATACAATAAGAAAAGCGGAACAGAACAGGTCAAGGTAGCAGAGAAGTTTGGCATGGGCCAAAGCAAATATAATTTAATAGAATTATAGGAGGTTAAAATGGATTGTATATTTTGCAAGATTGTAAAAGGAGAAATTGATTCTGCGAAGATTTGGGAGGATAATGAATTTCTGGCAATTTTAGATGTAATGCCAAATACCAAAGGCATGACACTTGTTTTAATAAAAAAGCATTATGATTCTTATGCTTTTAAGATGCCTGAAGAAGTGTATCTAAGGTTAATGTCTGCATCAAAAAAAGTTGCTAAGATTCTTGAAAAAGGCTTAGATGTAACTAGGGTTGCGATGGTTATGGAAGGCATTAGAGTAAATCATGCTCACATTAAATTATATCCTTTGCATGGAATTAATGAAGAATTCAACGAGATGTGGGAAAAAAAGAACATATTTTTTGAAAAATATGAGGGTTACATAAGCACACAAACAGGCGAAAAAGCAGACCTAAGTAAATTAAAAAAATTGGCAGAAGAAATCAAGGATAAGATCACAAACTGCTCAGAATAATCTTGAGTGGTGAAATCATGGGATGCAAAAAGAAAAAGAAAAAATAGTTCTTGTGCTGGTTTAGTAAGGGAAATACTTAAAAAGAAAGAGCAAATTCTAATTAATATGCCGCTGTAGCTCAGTCTGGTTAGAGCGCTACGCTCATATGTATTGAGCGATGAGAGCTTTGCTCGATGATTAACTCATCTAACTGAGGCACGTAGAGGTCACGGGCTCAAATCC
>DAOVKD010000126.1 GCA_030631975.1 Candidatus Woesearchaeota archaeon | reverse complement strand
TCACATTGGTATAACATATTTGAAAACCTTCTTAAAAGGGAGGTTATGGAAGAGACTGGGCTAAAAATAAAAAATATTAGGTATTTAACAAGCCTTGCTTATGTTCGTTCTGACATGATTCCAACACTGATTGTAAGCCTTTATGCAGATTATCTTGATGGAAAAGTCAAGCTTTGTCCTGCTATGACAGAATATGCCTGGGTAACTCTTAAACAAGCAAAAAAGTATAAGTTAATTGCGGGGATATATGAAGAGCTGGAAATGCTTGACAAGGTTATAAAAGGAAAAGAAGCTGGTGAATGGAATAAAAATCTTTTATGATTTTTTCATATAGAATTCTTTTTTGGAATTTTTCAGTTTAACTTAGAAAAGTATATAAAGACAATATCAAGTATATTAATTGGGGGTATTATGGCGTTAACTGAAAGACAATATCTAACAAAAATAAAAAAGAAATATGGAGATAATATTCCTATTGATGAACAATTACGCTATAAGGTTAAAGACGTAATCATCGCTTATGGAAAAAGAGGAAAGTTTACTGTTGATGAACTAATAAATAAAATTTTAAAAAAAACATACATCATACTTGGTCATCAGAGAGTAAAGCTTAGTCTAGAGAGACTTGTTGGGTATGGGTATTTAGATACTGATGGTGTAAGATATTGGAATACAAAGAAAGAATGGTCATTTTAAATAACAGAATTTTTATTATAACTAAAATCATTTCTTTTTTTCCAGAGATTCTATCCTGTAACTTAATCTTAATACATCTGAATACAACAAGCCAACTGCAAAGATTAAGAAACTCTCAAAAGAACTTGTTAGTCCAGTCAAATAGGCAATTAATCCCACTAAGAAATAACTTAGGCTAATTATGATAATGAAAGCCTTTCTTTTCCTAGGCAGTTTTCTGAAATGCTTGTCAATTATTTCCATTTTCATTGGTCAAAATAATCATTTTCCTTTAGATAATTTGTTATTTTTTCAAATGCCTGTTTTATTTTTGGAAACTCTTCAAAATATTTTTCTTTTTCCTCTCTTAAAAATTCCTCAGTCCAGCCTTTCCAGTCTTCCTTGTAATCTAATTCGTGGATTTCTGCATCAAGCTTGTCAATTGCCTGGGCAAATTTAGCTTCTTTTGTTTTGTTTTCCTCAAACTCATTAACTAAATTCACAAATTTTGTTTTTAATTCCTTGGGAATTTCATGTTTTAATTTATTTAATGCTTTTAGTTCTTTTTCCCTTTGGTTTTTTCTTTCTTCTTCTTTATGCAGGGGTGTATCTCCTGCTTCAATCTCTATAATATCATGATACATCAATAATTCATATACTTTTAACCTGTCAAGCTTAATGTCTGTAATATTTAAGAAATAATCAGCTAAAATCAGACAGCTCCAGCTATGCTCTGCAGAGCTTTCTTTCCTGTTTCCAACCGAGTTGGCCCTGTAAACCTTTTTGAGGCCATATAGTTTTCTTAATTTTATTATTTCTTCCATTTTCATTAATATATAAGAACATCCATCACCTAACATATAAAAACCTTGCTATATAAGACTAAAAAGCCTCTGCGAGTTTTTTGTATTTCTATCAACAGCAAAGTTTTTATACTTGTTTCTCTTTTTGAGTGATAAGTGGGGGTGTTGAGTATGAAAAAAGAGTTAGTTTTAGTTCTTGGATTGTTGTTAATTACTTTTAGCTTATTGATAGCAATAATACCATCAGCCTATGCGGTAAAACAATGCACTCTTGATTTGCCAATACTTGGAATTAATAACCACGAATGGATTGAAGACACATATCCGATTTCTAACGATGAAGAGATTGCGTATGCAGCATGCATGAAAGCATTTGAACTTGCAGGTAACAAAACATGTTTTCTATCAACGTGTGAAAAATACTGGACGAATGGTTGGTCACCAGGAACAGGTGCGTATCGATTTCTCATACATTCCAGTTCAATAGGTCACACACATGATTATGGAGCTACAGGTTGTGATGGTGGATCTGATCAGTTTGTATTTGGATATAATACAGATGCACACTCAAGACTATCTCATTGCATGAACCCAACTCAACCAGGAAGAATCGATATGTATTATTCTGGTTTCTGGCAGGGTTGTCATGGAACAGGATTTGGCACATTCGACTGCGAAGAAATAAGTCCCTATTGTGGAGATGGTAACTGTGATGAAGATGAAAACTATGATAATTGCCCTGAAGACTGCGAGCAACCACCAGATTACTACACTAAAGAAGAAGTTGATTTGTTAATAGGCAACTTACAAAATGAGATTGATGATATAAAAGAGGAACAAGTTGAGCAAAATTCTAAAATTGAATCTCTAAGTGGACTTTTATATGAATTCATTGAAACAATAACAAGTTATTTTAGTTATATGCCATTCTACATTAAGAAACTAATAGTATGTGGCTCAATGGAAGCTAATGACCTACAAGAAAAAGAGGATTTAGGTCTAAGCTGCCATATGAACAACCTTGGAAATCAAGAAGTATGTGTATGTAAACAATAATATCAGAATGCTTTAGGACGCACAGGTTTATGACCATTCTTTTAGAAACAGCTATTGATACTTTTGTAGGGGTTTCCATTATGTATTAAGGTATTTACCCTTTTTATTAACATGAAATTTAACCCCGCACGGATTATGTATGTTCTATGGTAACTTTTAGGATTAGTTCTCTACATCTCGTTTCCTTTTTAGTTACTTTTTTAGGGTATTATTAAGATTATCAGTTAAAGCATCAATGCGCAGGGTTGCATGTCCTCTATTGTTTATAATAACCTTATTATGAAACACATCTTTGGTTATATGCCCAATATCATAGTCAAATTCCATCTTTTAATTAATGAAGAAATAACTATATAAATCTTTTTATCAAAAGGCTTTGGCTATAAACCCCCACTCTGGCTATAAAGTATATAAAATTTAAAATGGGATTGGCTCATCCCGAATATACCAGGCATGGAGTTTCCGGTACATCTCTTTTGCGTCTTCAGTTAAAAATGCCAAATGATCTACTAACCCAATGGCAAACATTTCTTTTAAATAACCAAAAACTGGCTTAACTTTACAATATTCTTTTGGCACAGGTCCCCAATCATCGGGTCTGGCACTATGATTTATGTTCCATGCAATATCATAAGCTACACCTTCTAGTGATCTAGGGGGATTACAAGTTTTTTCAGTAAATCCTTTATTGAGAAGTAGTATTTGAATTAGGTTTAGCTGTTCTCTTCCTTCTTGCACATCTTGACACGGGGCAATCTCCATGGTATTCTCTTATGGAATAACTGATTTATATATTTTTATATTATATAGTATAGATAATCGGAAATCAAATTTTTACTTTTTTATTGAGAAATAATTGGGATGTGCAACTTTAATCAAATCTGTTATGCAGTCGCTATTACGAGAAACAACGTTGGCATCAAAATA